>URTG01000168.1 GCA_900550705.1 uncultured Eubacteriales bacterium
CTGGCCTCTCGTAGGGGCGGCCTTCGGCCGCCCGCCGACAACCGACGCACCCCCGAACGGGCGGCCACAGGCCGCCCCTACAACTTCTCACGATTCTGCATCCCTCAACAAACGGCCCCAGGATAGAAAAAAGCCGTCTGAACGGAATCAGACGGCTTCTTACCTGTTTCGACCTTAGGCCAGCTTGTTCAGCTTGATGGTCATGGCGCTCTTCTTGTGAGCGGCATTGTTCTTGTGCAGCAGATTCTTAGCAGCGGCCTTGTCAACGGCCTTGACGGCCACCTTGTAAGCGACATCGGCCTCGCTGCGGTTGCCTTCCGCCACCGCGGCCTCAAACTTCTTGATTTCGGTCTTCAGCGCGGACTTCACGGCCTTGTTCTGCGCTGCTTTGGTCTGGGACACCAGCACGCGCTTCTTGGCAGACTTGATATTCGGCAAACCAAACACCTCCTCCGATAATAATAATTGTTTTCGGCGTTTCTACGCCTGTGCAGATATGTATTTTAGCATTGAACCCGAAAAAAAGCAATACTTTTTTTCGATTTTTTTCAATTCGACGGATAGTTTTTTCCAGCGGGCAAAAACTAGGGCAAAACGGTGCAAAATCCACAAGAAATCCGGACCTTTTCCGGAAAAGGGGGACCATTATGGGGAGCATACGGACGGACCTGGCGCTGGAGGCCCGGGAGCTGTGGCAGGAGCAGGCGGGGGCGGCGGCCCATCTTCCGGGGGTGGAGGCGGAGGAGCGGCAGCGGAACGGCCTGCCCGTCACCGCTGTGCGGGTGCTGGACGAGGCGGGGGCGGCGGCCCTGGGCAAGCCCAAGGGGACCTATCTCACCCTCACCCTGGACGGGGTGGCCCGGCGGGAGGAGGACATCCTCCGCCGCAGCGTCCAGGCCGTGGCGGCGGAGGTGCGGGGGCTGCTGCCCGACCTGCCGCCCCAGGGGACGGTGCTGGTGGCGGGGCTGGGCAACCGGGCCATTACGCCGGATGCCATCGGGCCGGAGGTGCACCGGAATCTGCTGGTGACCCGCCACCTGGTGGAGCAGGTGCCGGAGCACTTCGGCGCCCTGCGCCCCGTGGCCGCCCTGGCGGCGGAGGTGCTGGGCAACACGGGGATGGAGAGCGCCCGGGTGGTCGAGGCGGTGTGCCGCTGGCTGCGGCCCGCCTGCGTCATTGCGGTGGATGCCCTGGCCGCCCGGTCGGTCCGCCGCCTGTGCCGCACCGTGCAGCTCAGCGACACGGGCATCACCCCCGGCTCCGGGGTGGGCAATCACCGGGTGGGGCTGGACCAGGCCACCCTGGGTGTGCCGGTGCTGGCGGCGGGGGTGCCCACGGTGGTGGACGGGGCCACCCTGGCCGCCGACCTCACCGGTCAGCGCCCGGCAGACGGCGGGGAGCACACCGGCCTTCTGGTCACCCCAAAGGACATCGACGCTCAGGTGGCCGACCTGGGGCGCATCCTGGGCTGGGGCATCTCCCTGGCCCTTCAGCCCGCCCTCACCCTGGCGGAGCTGGAAATTTTGCTGGCCTGAGGGAATATCTGGGCGCCTCGCCGGGCATACTTGCTTCAAATCCCACTGTGCGGAAAGGAGCGAGCGCCCATGGTCAAGGGCATCACCCGCCAGGTAATCCTGGTCAAATCCCCCGACCCCAAGCTGTTTGAGGAGGCCATCTTCCTGGTCAAGGAGGAGGCCCTCACCGGCGACGAGGTCAGCGCCCAGCAGGTATTAAAGGAGGCCCGCCGGGCCGCCGACGGCTATCTGAAGCAGGAGCGGGCCTGGTCCCGCCGCCTAAACCGTCTGCCCGCCGCCCTATGGGGCGCTCTGGGGGCCGGAACGGCCTCCGCCCTGTGGGCGCTGTGGCTGTTCTGTTTCTAGTGAGGAGTTAGGAGGTAGGAGTTAGGAGTTAGGGAATCCTTGGGTGCGGTGCCTCTTGTACGAGAGTCACCCTCATCCGCCCCCTGCGGGGGTACCTTCCCCCTAGTAGTCCATCAACTCTAAAGCTTTACTTTTTCTCATAGAATGACCAGCTAGGGTCTATTTTCCCGAGCGGCGCATAGAATACCACAGAGGGGGACCTCATTTCCCCCTCTCGGCTGCCTTTTTCTTGTCCTTTTCCTCCTTCTTGTCTGGCTGACGGGGCTTCTTGCTCCGTCAGCGTTTTTTTGCCCCGCCGAGGGGGCGGAAAAGAGAAAAACTCCCGGAAAATCCCATGGGAAATTGTGAAAAACTCCGCTAGGCAAGGGGGCGGCGGTTGATTATAATGGGACCCTGGTTTGAATCCCGCTCCTGCGGCGGGGGAAAGAGAGGCACTATGACCAAGGACCTTACCACCGGCAGCCCGCTGCGGCTGATTTTTCAATTTGCCCTGCCCACCCTGTTCGGAATGCTGTTCCAGCAGCTTTACAACCTGGTAGACACCATGATTGTGGGCAAGCTGCTGGGTGCCCAGGCGCTGGCCGCCGTGGGTGCCACCGGCTCCATCAACTTTTTCGTCATCGGCTTCTGCATGGGGGTGTGCAGCGGCTTCGCCATCCCCGTGGCCCAGAAAATGGGGGCCAGGGAATACGCCCAAATGCGGCAGTATGTGATGAACGCCGCCTATCTGTCCGCCCTGTTCGCCGGGGTGCTCACCGTGGTCACCGGTCTGCTGTGCCGGAACATCCTCACCCTCATGCGGACCCCGGCAGACATCTTCCAGGGGGCCAACCAGTACATCTTTATCATCTTCCTGGGCATCCCCGCCACCTTCCTCTATAATCTGCTGGCGGGCATCATCCGCTCGCTGGGAGACAGCAAAACGCCGGTGTACTTTCTGGCCCTGTCCTCGGTGCTGAACATCGGGCTGGACTTCGCCCTCATCCTCTGGGCCAGAATCGGCGTGGCCGGGGCGGCCCTGGCCACGGTAATCTCCCAGGGGGTGTCCGGCCTGGCCTGTCTGGTGTACATGAGGAAGAAATACCCCATCCTCCACACCAGCAAAGAGGAGCGCCGCTTCCTCCGGAGCTGCTGCGGGCGGCTGTGTCTGATGGGGATTCCTATGGGGCTGCAATACTCCATCACCGCCATCGGCTCCATTGTGCTGCAATCGGCGGTGAACGCCCTGGGCAGCACCTATGTGGCCGCCCTCACCGCCGGGACCAAGCTCCAGCAGCTGCTGGCCTGCCCTTA
This sequence comes from uncultured Eubacteriales bacterium, assembly GCA_900550705.1. GTDB lineage: Bacteria > Bacillota > Clostridia > Oscillospirales > Oscillospiraceae > Lawsonibacter. The sequence goes on from URTG01000168.1 coordinate 3,174, forward strand.
CGACGCTATGGGGGCCACCATGGCCACCTACTGCGGCCAGAATGTGGGGGCCTGCAAGCTGGACCGCCTGGGCCAGGGCATCCGCTCCTGCTCTCTCATGGGCCTGGGCTACTTCTTCCTGGCCTTCGGGGCCATGCTGCTGTTCGCCCCCCAGTGCGCCATGCTGTTTCTGGACCCCGCCGAACCCCAGCTGGCCCTGCTGGTCCGGCTCACCAGCCAGTATGTGGTGACGCTGTGCGCCTTCTTCTTCCCCCTGGCCCTGGTAAACATCGTCCGCTTCTCCATCCAGGGCATGGGGTACAGCGCCTTTGCCATCCTGGCCGGTGTGCTGGAAATGGCCGCCCGCACCGCCGTGGGCAGCGTCTTCGTCCCCCGCTTCGGCTACACCGCCGCCTGCTTCGCCTCCCCCGCCGCCTGGATCTGCGCCGACGCCTTCCTCATC
>URTG01000169.1 GCA_900550705.1 uncultured Eubacteriales bacterium
CATCGCGGGACGCTGAGGACAGCGTCCCCTACGAGTCGTTCCCTGGTTCGCCAGGGGCAAAGAACTTGGCAATTTGAATTTGAGCGGAAAATAAGAGCCGGACGGAAAAACCGTCCGGCTCTTATTTTGCAGAGGTAGAGAGAAAGAGAGAAAGGGGGAGAGAAATGTGTGTGTTTATATCAAGAACCGCCGAAGCGGGGAACCTTGGTCTGCCCCCGCCGGCAGCCTGCGGGAGAGGGCAGTGAGATGTCGTAAGCATCCGTGGGGGCAAAGGTGCCGGCGTGAGGCCGGACAACATCCGGAGAGGGCACGCTCCCTCCGGGATATGGAAGCTTGGAACGGTCTCGACCCTTGACCCACCCATAGACTACCACATCCAGACCGGGGAGAAATCACAGAATTGGGAACTTTCCATGAACGATTTGTGAATGTAAGTGCAAATGCACAAGAGTGGATGGGGAAACTTGTGCATTCTGTCAGGGGCAACGCAATCCCCGAACATTCCTGCTGTTTCGAAATAATTATACCACAAACCCCCGCTTCATGCTATAATGTCCCTACCCCGTGTGCTGCGGGGCAGTGAAGAAGAAAAAGGAGCAGGACCATGTCAGGCACATTATATCTGGTACCCACCCCCATCGGGAATCTGGGGGATATTTCCAAGCGCATGGCGGACACGCTGGCGCAGGTTGATTTTATTGCGGCGGAGGACACCCGGGTGTCTGTGAAGCTGCTGAACCACCTGGGGCTGAAAAAGCCCATGCTGTCCTATTACCGGCACAACACCGAGTCCGGCGGGCAGGCGGTGCTGGACCGGCTGCTGGCCGGGGAGAGCTGCGCCCTGGTGACCGACGCGGGGATGCCGGCCATCTCCGACCCGGGAGAGGAGCTGGTGGCCCAGTGCGCGGCGCTGAACATTCCGGTGGTGCCCATCCCCGGCCCCTGCGCGGTGGTGACGGCGCTGGCGGCCTCCGGCCAGCCCACGGGGCGGTTCACCTTTGAGGGCTTTCTGGCCATGAACAAGAAAAACCGCAGGGCCCACCTGGATTCCCTGGGGACCGAGGAGCGGACCATGATTTTCTACGAGGCCCCCCACAAGCTGGCCGCCACCCTGGAGGACCTGGCGGCGGCCTTTGGGGAGGACCGGCCCGTCTCCCTGTGCCGGGAGCTGACCAAGCTCCATGAGGAAATTCGCCGCACCACCCTGGGGGAGGCCGCCCGGTACTACGCCGAGATCTCCCCCAAGGGGGAGTTCGTCCTGGTGGTCCGGGGGGCGGAGCCGCAGCCGGAGGAGGAGGCCGCCCCGGAGGACGGCCTGGCCCTGGTGAATCGCTACCGGGCGGAGGGCCTGTCTCTGCGGGACGCGGTGAAGCGGGCGGCCAAGGAGCTGGACCTGCCCCGGAATCAGCTCTACTCCATGGCGCTGGACGCCGAAGGCTGAGGGAGGGTGGACGATCATGTGGAAAAAACTGCTTGCCCTGGCCCTGAGCCTCACGCTGCTGGCGGGCTGCGAGCCGGCGGAGCTGCTGGGCGGGAGCGCCTCCTCTGCGCCGGGGACCGCTCAGAGCACCCAGCTGCCCGAGCCGGAGCCCGCGCCGGAGCCGGAACCGGAGCCCATCGTGGCCCACCTGGCGGTGGCGGGGGATATTATGAGCCATATGCCCCTGACCAAGGATGCCTATGTGGCCGCCTCTGACACCTATGATTACAGCCATATGTACGCCGATGCCGTCCGGCAGCTGACCGGGGCGGACTACGCCGTGGCCAATCTGGAGACGGTGCTGGGCGGCGGGCCGAAATACTCCGGCTTCCCCGCCTTCAACTCCCCGGATGCCCTGGCCAAGGGGGCCAAGGACGCGGGCTTCGACCTGCTGTCCACCGCCAACAACCACTGCAAGGACCGGGGCATGGACGGCATCTACCGCACCCTGGATGTGCTGGATGAGTACGGCCTGGCCCATGTGGGCACCTACCGCTCTCAGGCGGAGCGGGACGAAAACCACGGCATCGTGGTGGCCGATGTGGGGGGCATCTCCGTGGCCTTCCTGTCCTATGCCTATGGGCTGAACGGCAACCGCCTGCCGGAGGATGGCAGATATGCCGTGAATCTGTTCAATCTGGACTACTACACCACCCTGTCCGACCCGGACTATGAGACCCTGTCCGCCGACCTGACGGCCGCCCGGGCGCTGGATACCGACCTCATCGCCGTGCTCATCCACTGGGGGGTGGAGTATCAGAACGCCCCCAACGACTACCAGGAGAGCCTGGCCCGCTATCTGGTGGGGCAGGGGGCCGACCTGGTGCTGGGGGGACACCCCCATGTGCTCCAGCCCTATGAGACCGTCACCGCCCAGGGGACAGACGGGCAGGAGCGGACGGGCTTTGTGTGCTACTCCCTGGGCAACTTCCTGTCCAACCAGCAGGAGCTGGAGACGAAGACCACCGCCGTGCTGGACCTGGAGCTGACCAAGCAGCCCAACGGGGAGACCGACGTGACCGACGTGTCCTACACCCCCTATTATATGCTCCACCGGGACGACCTGCCCGTGGGGCAGCGGCGGCATCTGGTGGACATCCACACCGCCATGGCCCAGTATGAGGCGGGTACCAGCCAGCTTGTGGGTCCCAAGGGCTACGCGCAGCTCCAGCAGGCCCTGGAGCACTGCCACGCCATCCTGGGCGCGGAGGGGGACAAGGCCGCCTGAGTTCCCCTGGACAAAACGGGGGCATTGGGAGTAAAATAAGAAGAAACAATCTGCTGAGTTCCGACAAAGACAGGAGAGAATAGTATGACAAGAGAAGAAATTCTGGCCCGTGTGGACCACACCATTCTGACCACCACCGCCGGCTGGGACCAGGTGAAGACCATCTGTGACGAGGGCCTGGCCTATCAGACTGCCTCGGTGTGCATCCCCCCGCGCTTTGTGAAAAAGGCCGGGGACTATCTGGGCAACCGCCTGAAAATCTGCACGGTGGTCGGCTTCCCCAACGGCTACAATATGCCCGAGGTGAAGATTTTCGAGACCGAGGACGCCATCCACAATGGGGCTGACGAGATCGACATGGTCATGGACCTGGCCCTGGCCAAGTCCGGGGACTGGGAGGGTGTGCTCCAGGAGATCAAGGCGGTGAAGGCCTCCTGCCGGGGCCGAATCCTGAAGGTCATTGTAGAGGCCTGTCAGCTCACCCAGGAGGAGAAGATCGCCGCCTGCCGGGTGGTGTCCATGTCCGGGGCGGACTTTATCAAAACGTCCACCGGCTTCTCCACCGGCGGGGCCACCGTGGAGGATGTGAAGCTGTTCAAGGAGCACATCGGCCCCGACGTGCGGATCAAGGCCGCCGGCGGCATCCGCACCTTTGAGCAGGCCCAGGCCATGCTGGACGCGGGGGCCGACCGCATCGGCGCCAGCGCCCTGGTGGGGCTGATGAAGGGCTGATTCCGAAAAAAAGACCGGGAACGGCAGGAAAAAATCCTGCCGTTCCCGGCTTGTTTTGGGCCTTAGTGAATATGCTCGTCTACGAAGTTGTCCAGGACCCGTAAGCCCATATCCACGGGGAGGGCGAGAGGGCA
>URTG01000170.1 GCA_900550705.1 uncultured Eubacteriales bacterium
TACAACCTGCAAGACGGAGACAGAGATGGGCGTAGTGCTCAGCTCCATTACCGACCATCGCCAGCAGCTCCTCAATGGGGCGGCGCCAAAGATGATGTTGCAGTCGGGGTGGGCGGCCTCCTGGACCAGGTTGGCGGCGGTCTCCACCTCCTCCAGGCCGATGTCCATGGAGCCGGTGACGTTGATCAGCACACCCCGTGCGCCGTTGATGGAGGTCTCCAGCAGGGGGCTGGAAACGGCCATCCGGGCGGCCTCCTCGGCCTTGTTCTTGCCGGCGGCGCGGCCCACGCCCATGTGGGCCCGGCCGGCATCCTTCATCACGGCAGACACGTCGGCAAAGTCCAGGTTGATGAAGCCGGTGTTCTTGATGAGGTCCGAGATGGACTGAACGGCCTGCTGAAGCACGTCGTCGGCGATCTCGAAGGCGTTGACCATGGTGATCTTCTGGTCGGTGGCCAGCTTCAGCCGCTCGTTGGGGATGATGACCAGGGAGTCCACCTTGTTCCGCAGCTCGGTGATGCCGCCCTCGGCCTGCTTCATGCGGCGCATCCCCTCAAAGCGGAAGGGCTTGGTGACCACACCCACGGTGAGCACGCCCAGCTCCTTGGCAATGTCGGCCACGATGGGGGCCGCGCCGGTGCCGGTGCCGCCGCCCATACCGGCGGTGATGAACACCATGTCGGCGTCCTCCAATGCCTTGGAGATCTGGCTGCGGTTCTCCTCGGCGGATTTGCGGCCCACCTCGGGGTCGGAGCCGGCGCCCTGGCCGTTGGTCAGCTTTTCGCCGATCTGAATTTTCAGGGTAGCGCTGGACACGGCCAGCGCCTGCTTGTCGGTATTCACGGCGATGAAGTCAACGCCCTTAGTCCCGGTCTTGACCATGCGGTTGACCACGTTGTTGCCGCCGCCGCCAACACCAATTACTTTAATATTTACAACACTGTCGGGACCCATATCCAATCCGAAGGCCATTGTCGTTCCTCCTATGTCAATGTCGGGCCGTCCGGGGCATTCCGCCGCATCCGGTACGCTCACCCGCTGGAAATTCAATATTTTGTTATATTGTATCGCGCTTTCCCCAACCGGTCAAGAGCAAATCTCGCTTCCGACAAAAGATTCCCTGTTTTTTCAAGCAATCCTTGAAAACCGGCCGTGTTTCCACGGCTTTGTGTCTTGTTAACCGGGGGAATAGACCAGCTCATAGTCCTCCTGCGTCAGGTCCATGGTGCCGGCAGCCTGGCCGCCGTGGCGGCGGTCGGTCTCCTCCACGCCCTTCTCCAGCACCCGGAGGTTATAGCGGAAGTCGTCCTTCATCAGCAGCTTCACGTCGAAGCGGTCCAGATACCGCAGCTGCACCTGGGTGGAGTCCACCTCGATGGCAGAGACGTTCTGCGCCATGTCCAGCTCCTCCAGGGCGGTCAGCAGCTTGAGCAGGGCATCCAGCCGGTACTGCTCCTCCTCGGGCACGGACATCAGGGTGCCCGCCTGGGGGGACAGGGCCGTCAGTCCGGAGACGCGGATGACGGTGCTGTCCGCCGGGGCCTTCTCCAGCAGCTTGCCGCCCACGCTGATGAGCCACGCCTCGGTGGCGGGCTTCTGTTCGGGCTTCTCCTCGACCTTCTCGCTGCTGTCTGACGGCTTCTCCTCGCTCTTGTCTCCACTGGAATCGCTAGAGGACGCGCCGGGGTCGGCGGAGGTATCCCCCTCCTCCTGCGCCGCGGCATCCTCCTGGGCGGCGGTCCGGGCGGCGGAGGCGGAGCCAGCGGCGCCGGGCAGGATCTGGGCCACGGCGTCCCACTCGGTCACGTCGATTACGATGGTGCTGGGCAGGCTGCGGCGGATGGAAATGCTCTCGATATAGGGCAGCCTTTGCAGCACCTGGCGGTAGATCTCGTTCTTGTTCAGCCGGTAGAGGTTATCCCCCGTCTGAATTCCCGCGGCGGCCACGATCTCCTCCTGCTTGTAGCGGGCGTTGCCGGTGACGGCCACGGTCTCCACCTGAAAAAACACCGTAGCGCCGAAGACCAGGGCCCCGGCCAGAGCCACAAAGCACAGCGCCTTGAACAGCAGGCCGAAGCGGCCCTTTCTCCGTCTGCGTTTTCGTTTGTTTCTTGCCATTGCTGTCTGTCTCCTATGTCTCAGGGCACCGTGCGGATGTCGGCCCCCAGGGAAGCGAAATTCCGGTCCAGGTCCTCGTAGCCCCGGCGGATATGGTCCAGGCCGGACACGGTGGTGGTGCCCTGGGCGGCCAGTCCGGCCACCACCAGGGCCGCCCCGCCCCGCAGGTCGGCGGCCTGCACCGCCGCGCCGTGGAGCGCTCCCACGCCGGTGACCACGGCGGCCCGGCCTGAGACCTGGATGTCCGCCCCCATCCGGCGCAGGGCATCCACATGGTGGTAGCGGCTGTCGAATATGTTCTCCTCAAACAGGGTGGTCCCCGTGCCCCCGGCCAGGGCGGCCATCAGAAGGGCCTGGGCATCGGTGGGAAAGCCGGGATAGGGCGCGGTCCGCACCGGCGGAACGCCCCCCAGGGGGCCGCGATTTTCCAGGGTGATGCGCCCCGGTCCCGTCCACAGGGTACAGCCCGCCCGTTCCAGCGCCGCCAGTACGGCGGTGAGGTGGGCAGGCTCCGCCCCCTCCAGCTCCACCAGTCCCCCCGCCCCGGCGGCAGCGCAGAGATAGGTGGCGGCGGCCATCCGGTCGCCCATGACGGTGTACTCCCCGCCGTGGAGGGGCTTTCCGCCCCGAATGGTAATGACGTCCTCCCCCGCGCCGGAGACGTCCGCCCCCAGGGTCCGGAGGAATTGCTGCAAATCCACGATCTCCGGCTCCCGGGCCGCTCCCACCAGGGTGGTAACGCCGGCACAGGCACAGGCGGCCAGCATGGCGTTCTCCGTGGCCCCCACACTGGGCAGGGGCAGGAACAGCACGCAGTCCTCGCTCCTCCGCCCCATCCTGGCCAGCAGGCGGCCGCCCTCCTCCCGGATGTCCGCCCCCAGGGTCCGCAGGGCCGCCAGGTGCAGGTCGATGGGCCGGGGTCCCAGGGGACACCCGCCGGGGTAGGACAGTTCCGCCTCCCCCGCCCGGGCCAACAGGGCACCCAGTAAGATCACAGAGGAGCGCAGCTCCCCCATCAGCTCCTCGGGCACGGAGCAGCCGGTGAGGGTGCTTGCGTCCACGGTCACCGCGTCCCCCTCCCGCCGGACCCGACAGCCCAGACGGGACAAAATCGCCAGGGTGGCGGACACATCGGACAGCCGGGGGCAGCTCCGGATCACGCTGACCCCCGGGGCCAGCAGGGCGGCGGTGAGGATGGGCAGCACGCTGTTCTTCGCCCCCTGAACGGTCAGCCGTCCCTCCAGAGGCCGCCCGCCTTGAATCGCATAGCAGCTCATAGGATTTGCCTCCATCTTCTTGATTTTGGCTCATCCTATGCAAAATCGGCGGGATCGGTCCTTATCCGCTTGTCAAAAAAGTGGCTT
>URTG01000171.1 GCA_900550705.1 uncultured Eubacteriales bacterium
CCGAGCCCTTTGGTCGGAAGGACTTTTTCGACAGCCTGGGTTTTCCCCTGTTGCCGCCGCGCCCGCAAAAAGATTACAATATAGTTACAAAAGAAACAAAGAGGTAACATAATAATTCCCGCCGCCGGGCAAGATCCGTGGCAGTCCGGGGGCTTTTCCTGTGATTTTGTCATTTACATCGGGTCACAGCTGTGATACACTTAATAACAGCGCGGTCTCTCCCAGAGAGGCGCGGCGGCTTTATTTGAGAAACATAGATTCTCCCGGCCCGTCCGGGAGCGGATGCCCTTTGCACTGGGGCGATATGGTTCGGAGGACCAAATGATACGTCTGATTGATGTTTTTAAGGAATACGACAACGGGACCAAGGCCCTGAAGGGGGTCAATCTCCGGATCGACGACGGGGAGTTCGTCTTTCTGGTGGGTCCCTCCGGCTCAGGAAAGTCCACCGTGATCAAGCTGATCACCGGCGAGATCGCCGCCACCGAGGGCCGCCTGATGGTCAACGGATACAGTCTGAGCAACATCAGCCCCCGGCAGATCCCCTATATGCGCCGCACCCTGGGCATTATTTTCCAGGACTTCCGGCTCATTGAAAAGAAAACCGTGTACGAAAATCTCTCCTTCGCCATGCGGGCCATCGGGGCCTCCCCCCGGGAGGTCCGGCGGCGCATCCCCTATGTGCTCCAGCTGGTGGGTCTGGAGCAGAAGGCCGACCGCTACCCCGGCCAGCTCTCCGGCGGCGAGCAGCAGCGGGTGGCCATCGCCCGGGCGCTGGTGAACAACCCCAGCATGATCATCGCCGACGAGCCCACCGGCAACCTGGACCCCCAGCGCTCCCTGGAGATCATGAGTCTTCTGGAGCGCATCAACGAGCTGGGCACCACCGTGCTGGTGGTCACCCATGAGAAAAACCTGGTCAACCTGTTCTCCAAGCGCGTGGTCGCCATCGAGAACGGGCGGATCATCAGCGACGAGACAGGTGGATATTACAATGAAGAAGAGAAGGTTTGACGCAGGATATTATTTCAGCGAGGGGTTTCACTCCATCTTTACCCACGGCTTTATGTCCTTTGCCGCCGTGTGTATGATCGTGGCCTGTCTGCTGATCATGGGTTCCTTCTCCCTGGTGGCCGTGAATCTGGACCATACGCTGGGAGACCTGGAAAAGGAAAACGAGTTTTTGGCCTATGTGGACGACAGCTGCTCGGAGGAGGACGCCCGGGCCTTGCAGGCAGAGCTGGAGGCCATCCCCAACGTGGCCCAGGTGACCTTTGTTACCCGGGCGGAGGCGCTGGACGAGTTCAAGGCCGGCCGGGAGGAGAATCCCCTGCTGGACGACCTGCCCGCCACCGTTCTGCGGGACCGCTACCGCATCCATGTGGACGACATCGAGCAGCTGAAGGAGACCTCTGACCAGGTGGCCCAGGTGGAGGGCATTGCCGACATCTCCGTGGCCTATGAGATCGCCCAGGGCTTCGTCCTGGTGCGGAACATCGCCACCGGCGTGGCCCTGGTGCTGATCGCCATTCTGGTGGTGGTGTCTCTGTTCATCATCGCCAACACCATCAAGCTGGCCACCTTCTACCGGCGGGAGGAGATCGCCATTATGAAGATGTGCGGCGCCACCAACGCCTTTGTCCAGTGGCCCTTCGTGGTGGAGGGCTTTCTGTTGGGGCTTACCGGCGCGCTCATCGCCTTTTTCGCCCAGTGGGGCATTTACGAGATGGTGGGCAAGGTCATTGTCCAGGGCAACGGCCTGTCTCTGCTGACCATGCTGAGCTACGGCTCTATGGCGGGCACCATCCTGGCGGTGTTCTGCGGCACAGGTATGCTCATCGGCGTGGGCGGCTCGCTCATCGCCATTCACAAATTCCTGCAAGTGTAAGGAGGAGCGCGGTATGAAACGACAGAAGACCCAGCGCATTTTAATGGGACTGCTGGCCGGCGTGATGGTGCTGGCCCTGCTGCTGCCCCTGGTGGCGGACATTTTTATCCGCTGACGGAGGGGAGATCGCAATGAAGAAACATCCCAGCATCTGGCTGCGCCGGGTGCTCTCCCTGGTGCTGGCGGCGGTGCTGCTGGTGCCCGCCGTGGGCCAGATGGCCGTGGTGGACGCCTCCGCCGTCACCCAGGCGGAGATCAACGCCCTGAAAAGCAACGCCAACAAGCTGGCCGGCCAGAAAAAGGAGCTGCAAAATCAGCTGAAGGATGTCCGGGCCAAAAAGGCCGACGCCCAGTCCCAGAAGGACCTGCTGGAGCGGCAGATGAACGTGATCCAGTCAGAGATCGACAACATCGCCCAGCAGATCAATCAGTATCAGGGCCTTATCAACGAGAAGGCCGCCGAGCTGGCCGAGACCGAGGCCAAGGAGAAGGCCCAGTATGAACTGTTCTGCAAGCGCATCCGGGTGATGGAGGAGGAGGGCCAGGTGTCCTATTGGTCCATTCTGTTCTCCTCCGACAGCTTCTCTGACCTGCTGGACAACTTTATGATGGTAGAGGAGATCATCCAATACGACAACAGCGTCATGGACCAGCTCCTGGCCCTCCAGGCCAAGATCGAGACGGAGAAGTCTGAGCTGGAGGACGCCAAGGCCCAGCAGGAGGCGGCCCGCAAGCAGCAGGTGGCCGCCAAGCAGGAGCTTGCCAGCCAGCAGTCTGAGGTGGACAAGCTGATCACCCAGATCAGCGCCACCGAGGCCGACCTGAAAAAGCAGGAGGCCGCCCTCCGCTCCGCCGCCGCTGCGGCCGACGCGGAGATCCGCCGGAAGGAGAAGGAGCTGGCCGCCCAGATCGCCAACGTGCCCAGCGAGTCCGGCTTCCTGTGGCCCCTGTCCGGGTATAACACCCTGTCCTCCCTGTTCGGCAGCCGCATCCACCCCATCACCGGCAAGGCCAACAACCACACGGGCATCGACATCCCCGCCCCCCGGGGCACCACCATCAAGGCCGCCAAGTCCGGCGTGGTCACCAAATCCACCTATAATAACTCCTACGGCAACTATGTGGTGGTCTCCCACAGCGACGGGACCAGCACCCTCTATGCCCACATGAGCCGCCGCAGCGTCTCTGAGGGGCAGAAGGTCAGCCAGGGCGGCAAGCTGGGCGAGGTGGGCACCACCGGCTCCTCCACCGGCAACCACCTCCACTTTGAGGTCCGCGTCAACGGCAGCCGCACCGACCCCGTCAACTACTTCAAGAGCATGACGCTTTATGTCACCTATAAGGGGCAGAAGAAGAAGCTGTAAAAAAATTCCCGGAGCCTTCGGTTCCGGGAATTTTTTTTGACACACAGGAAAAGGCCCCGACTTCATCGGGGCACTTCCTGGGTGTGTTATAAAAGGAGAGAGAGAAATGAAAAAGCTTATGAACTACTCGCTTGTTACAAGTGATAGGATAGTAGAAAATTACGGCAGAATCGTGACCCATGCGTGAACAATTTGTAAACTTGACCGCAGCGCCGGGAAT
>URTG01000172.1 GCA_900550705.1 uncultured Eubacteriales bacterium
GCCGATTCCCCCTATAGGGGGGAAATGTCACATAGTGACAAAAGGGGGAGGGAGGTGGCTCGGCGGCAGCCGAGACGGAGGGATTGTCGTAGTTCTGCCTGGCCCTTCGGAAGACAATCCCTCAGTCAGCCTGACGGCTGACAGCTCCCTTCACACAAGGGAGCCTTTGATACTGCCTGCGTTTGGCGCTGCTGCTCTAGGCCCTGAAGCAGGGGCAACAAAGCCCCATTCTACCAGAAAATTTCTAAAGTGAGGAACGTACGCTATGGCGGATCAGAAATGGCTTGAGATCGCAGTGAATACCACCCCGGAGGCCCTGGACCAGGTGACGGCCCGGCTGGCGGCGGCGGGGATGGACAGCCTGGTCATTGAGGACGAGGGGGAGTTCCGGCAGTTTCTGGAGCAGAACCGGCAGTATTGGGACTATGTGGACCAGGAGCTGCTGGACCGGATGCGGGGCGTCACCCGGGTGAAGTTCTACGTCACCGACGACGAGAACGGCCGGGCCCAGCTGGAGCAGTACACCCGGGGGCTGGGCTGGGAGTACACCGTCACCCCCCTGGCGGAAAACGACTGGGCGTATAGCTGGCAGAAGTATTACCGGCCCCTGACCATCGGCCAGCGGCTGTATGTGGTGCCCCAGTGGGAGCGGGAGGAGCCTGTGCCCCAGGGCCGCAGCGCCCTGTATCTGAACCCGGGCCTGACCTTCGGCACCGGGTCCCACGCCTCCACCCAGCTGTGTCTGGAGGGGGTGGAGGCCCACACCCGGGCGGGCCGCCCGGTGCTGGACCTGGGCTGCGGCAGCGGCATCCTGTCCATCGCCGCCCTGTGCCTGGGGGCCAGCGAGGCGGTGGCCGTGGACATCGACCCCAAGGCGGTGGATGTGGCCTATGAAAACGCCGCCCTGAACGGCATCGGCCAGGACCGCTACACCGTGATAGCCGGCGACGTGCTCACCGACCGGAGGCTGGCCCAGTCCCTGGCCCGGCGGCGGTATCATCTGGTGCTGGCCAACATCGTGGCCGACGTGATCATCCCCCTGTCCGCCCAGGTGCCCGCCCTGCTGGAGGAGGACGGCGTGTTCCTCTGCTCCGGCATCATCGACACCCGGGCCGACGAGGTGGCCGCCGCTTTGGAGCGCAGCGGCCTGCACATCACCCGGCGGCGGGAGAAAAACGGCTGGGTGGCTCTGGAGGCCGCCCTGGCCTGACCCTGGGAGGCAACGCTATGGACCGTGCCATTGTCATCCACCCGGACCTGACCCCCTATCGGCGGATCATCGCCGTCAGCGATATTCACGGGAACCTGCCCTTTTTCCAGGGCCTGCTCCGGAGCCTCCGCCTCACCCGGGAGGACGCCCTGGTGCTGGACGGCGACCTGCTGGAAAAGGGGAGGGAGAGTCTGGCTCTGCTGCGCTGCGTGATGGCGCTGAGCCGGGAATATACCGTCTTCTCCCTGTGCGGCAACTGCGACGGGCTGGTGCTGCGCTTTTTCGAGGGGGACGACCTGGACGAGAAGTTTTTCTCCTTCTACCTGCCCCAGCACCCGGAATCCACCCTGCGCCAGCTGGCCCGGGAGGGGGGCTTTGACCAGACGGAGGACCTGCCCCGGCTCCGGGCCGACCTGCGGGCGGCCTATCCCCGGGAGTGGTCCTTCCTCCGGGCCATGCCCACCGTGCTGGAGACGGAGCACCTGGTCTTCGTCCACGGCGGTGTGCCCTCTCTGGACCACATGGAGGCGCTGGAGCGCTGGGGCTGCATGAAAAACGACAACTTCCTGGGCCAGGGGCGTCGCTTTGACAAGTGGGTCATCGTGGGCCACTGGCCGGTGACCCTGTACGACCCGAAGATCCCCTCCGCCGCCCCCATGATTTTGCGGGACCGGCGGATCATCTCCATCGACGGGGGCTGCGTTCTCAAATGGGACGGCCAGCTCAACGCCCTGGTGATCCCCGGGGAGAGCGGGGAGAGCTTTTCCTGGCTGGCCTACGACGGACTGCCCCAGGCGGTGGCCCTGGACCCGCAGACGGCCAACGGCGATACGGTGAACATCCGCTGGGGCCGCAGCGCCCTGGACCTGTTGGAGGCGGGGGAGGAGGTCTCCCTCTGCCGCCACCGGGAGACGGGCCGGGTCATGCCCATCCTGAACAGCTACCTGCACCGGAAGGACGGCAAGCTCTGGTGCGAGGACTCCACCGACTACCGCCTGCCCGTCACCCCCGGCGACCGGCTCACCGTGGTGGCCCGCACGGCCCGCCACGGGACCCTGTGCAAAAAGAATGGCGTCACCGGCTGGTATTTCGGGCGGCTGACGGACACACTAGAACTAACAGACGGCCAAACGGCCCAAGATTTTTAGAGCAAGGATTTGAAATTATGCTGGACTTCCATCCCCTGGAACTGAATGACCTGCCCCGCCTGCGGGACTTTTTCGGATACAGCGGCAGCCGCATCTGCGACACCACCCCCGGAACCGTCTTTATCTGGCGGGATATGTACCGCACCGAGTGGGCGATCTACGACGGCTCCCTCTACTTCAAGGTGGACTACCCGGGCCTGGGCCCCACCTTCACCCTCCCCCTGGGCGGGGGGCGGACGGAGCATTTCAGGCAGATCGCCGCCTACTGCTGCCGCCGGAACATCCCCATCTCCTTCTTCCCCGTGCCCAAGGACGAGCTGGAACGGCTCCAGGCCTTTTTCCCCAACAGCGCCGCCGTTCCGGAGCGGGACACCTTCGACTATCTCTACCGGGCGGAGGACCTGAAATACTTCAAGGGCAAAAAGCTCAGCGGCCAGCGGAACCATGTGAATAAGTTTCTGAAAACCTACGGCACCTGGTCCTTCCGGCCCATCACCCCGGCGGACATCCCGGCGGTGAAGGCGTTCCTGGACCGCTACGCCAGCCGCTGGGACAAGTCCGCCGCCTCCTTCCACGAGGACATCGCCAAGACCCACGAGGTGCTGGACCACATGACGGCCTATGACCTGCTGGGCGGTATGCTCACGGTGGACGACCAGATCGTGGGCTTCTCCCTGGGGGAGGTGGTGGGGGATACGCTGTTCACCCACATCGAAAAGGCGGACCGGGACTACGAGGGCTGCTATCAGATGCTGGTGGCCCAGTTCGCCCAGCAGTTCGCCCACGAGGGCGTCCACTTCATCAACCGGGAGGACGACACCGGCGACCCCGGCCTGCGGACCAGCAAGCTGTCTTACCACCCGGTGGCCCTGCTGGAAAAGTACACCGTCACCGTGGAGGACCCCTGCGCCTCCTGCACGGAGTAATTGCCGATTTTGCAGAAAGGGACCTGACGCCTTGCGCCGGGTCCCTCAGCTTGTCGAAAAAGTGGCTTCGCCACTTTTTTGCCAAGCTGCAAACATTTTAACTGCGTTAAAATGTTGTTGATTTAAGAAAAAGGGGACCCTGATGGTCCCCTTTCAAAC
>URTG01000173.1 GCA_900550705.1 uncultured Eubacteriales bacterium
TTTCAGCTTGGCAAAAAAGCGGCGAAGCCACTTTTTCCACAAGCTGAAAAAGCGGGGGCGGTTTTCCCCGCCAAAATTTTCCCCGATTGCTTGACACCCTGGGTGATCTATCATAAAATAGAGGGCAATACGAATCGAAAGAGCGGCGAAGCCTCTTTTTTGACAAGCTGAAGCGCCATCCGGCGCTTTTTTAACACGAAGGAGAATCACAGCGTGATCGAATTAAAAGCCCTGAGTAAGGTCTTCCCTGTGGATGACGGGATGTTTACCGCGCTGGACGATGTGAACATCACCATTCAGGATGGAGACATTTACGGCATCATCGGCATGAGCGGCGCAGGCAAGTCCACCCTGGTCCGCTGCATCAATCTGCTGGAGCGCCCCACCTCCGGCCATGTCCTCATCGACGGGGACGACATGATGACCCTGTCCCCCAAGGCCCTGCGGGAGAAGCGCCGGTCCATCAGTATGATCTTCCAGCAGTTCAACCTGCTGATGCAGCGCACCTGTCTGAAAAATATCTGCTTCCCCATGGAGATCGCCGGTGTGCCCGCCGCCAAGGCCCGCCAGCGGGCGCTGGAGCTGCTGGACATCGTGGGTCTGCCCGACAAGGCCGACGCCTACCCCGCCCAGCTGTCCGGCGGCCAGAAGCAGCGCATCGCCATCGCCCGCGCCCTGGCCTCCGACCCCAAGGTCCTGCTGTGCGACGAGGCCACCTCCGCCCTGGACCCCACCACCACCCGGAGCATTCTCCGGCTCATCCAGGACATCAACAAGCGCCTGGGCATTACGGTCATCATCATCACCCACGAGATGGCGGTGGTAGAGGAGATCTGCTCCCATGTGGCCATTCTGGACCACGGCCGGGTCATGGAGACCGGGGCGGTGGAGGAGGTCTTCTCCAACCCCAAAACGGAGGCGGGCCGCAAGCTGGTCTACCCCGACGGCGTGATCCTCGACCCCCTGCACACCACCCGGGTGGTCCGCCTGGCCTTCCACGGCGGCTCGTCCTATGAGCCGCTCATCGCCTCGCTGGCCATCGACTGCGGCGTGAAGGTCAATATCCTGGGGGCGGACACCAAGAACATCAACGGCCAGGCCTTCGGCTCCATGCTCATCGGTCTGCCGGAGGACGCGGCCGAGGCCGCCAAGGCCCTGGCCTATCTCAAGAGCCAACCCAATATTACCATGGAGGAGGTGGAGTACCATGGCTGAGCTGCTGAGCAACCCCCAGGTCCTCCGTCTGCTGGAAATGACCAAGGACGGCCTGCTGTTCGCCGTCTGGGAGACCATGTACGTCACCGTGATCTCCACCCTGTTCGCCTATGTCATCGGCCTGCCGCTGGGCGTGATCGCCGTGGTGGGCGAGCCGGGGGGCGTGCTGCCCCTGCCCCGGCCGGTGATGGCGGTGATGAACTTCGTCATCAACATTCTGCGCTCCGTGCCCTTTCTGATCCTGATGGTGCTGGTCATCCCCCTGTCCCGCATCCTCATCGGCACGTCCATCGGCACCACCGCCACCATCGTGCCCCTGATCGTGGCCGCCTTCCCCTTTGTGGCCCGACTGGTGGAGGCATCTCTGCGGGAGGTGGACCAGGGCGTGGTAGAGGCCGCCCAGTCCATGGGCTGCTCCCCCTTCCAGATCGTCACCAAGGTCATTCTGCCGGAGAGTATGCCCTCCCTCGTCTCCGGCTTTACCACCGCGTTCATCACCATTCTGAGCTATAACGCCATGGCAGGTGCCATCGGCGGCGGCGGGCTGGGCTCTATGGCCCTGAACCTGGGCTACCAGCGGAGAATGACGGTGATCCTCTGGGTCTCCGTGGTGGTGCTGGTGATCCTGGTGCAGATTTTCCAGTCCATCGGCACCCACCTGTCCGTCCGACTGGACAAACGCGTCCGCCGCAAGGCCCGGAACAATAAGAAGCATACTGAGACAAAATAACCTGTTTTCAGGCAGGGTGCACGAATTTTTCGCGCACCCTGCCCTTTATCTTTGGTGCAGCTGTCCCCTTGACGAATCCGATATTCCTGGCCTATACTATGGGCAACCCAAGCGAACAACTGAATCACGCCCCACAAACGCAATGAAGAGAAAGAGTAAGCCGGAGGATACGGCACAGAGAGCCCGGGTCGCTGAAAACGGGTCCGACGAATCCTGCTGAACATGGTCTTGGAGCGGCGCACCGACCGGGAGCTTCCTCCCCTAGGCTGCGACGGGAGCGCCCGTCAGCGCGCAGAAGTATGTTTGTACTTCATAAGGCCCCCGCCGCGAGGCGCGGGTGAAGCAAGGTGGTACCACGAAAGCAATGCTCTCGTCCTTGAGATAACTTCAAGGGCGTTTTTTTGTGCTCCGCCTTGGGGAAAATCTTCAGCATACGCTGTATTTTGAAAAGGAGATCAATACCATGAAAAAGACGTTCTCTCTGCTCCTGGCAGGTGCCCTGTCCCTGAGCCTGCTGGCCGGCTGCGGCAGCAAGGGCGCCGCCCAGTCCAGCGCCGCCTCCACCTCCACCGGCGGGGCCTCCGCCAGCACCTCTCTGGAGGGCACCACCCTGAAGGTGGGCGCCACCCCCGCCCCTCACGCCGAGATCCTTGAGGTGGTGAAGGACATCCTGGCCGACCAGGGCATCACCCTGGAGATCGTGTCCTTCAACGATTACATCCAGCCCAACACCGCCGTGGAGAGCGGCGACCTGGATGCCAACTACTTCCAGCACATCACCTACATGAACGACTTTAACCAGGCCAACGGCACCCACCTGGTAGACGCCGCCGATGTCCACTACGAGCCCTTCGGCCTGTATGCCGGCAAGACCACCTCTCTGGACGCGCTGGCCGACGGCGCTCAGGTGGCCGTGCCCAACGACGCCACCAACGAGGCCCGTGCGCTGCTCCTGCTCCAGCAGGAGGGTCTGATCACCCTGAAGGAGGGTGCCGGCCTGACCGCCACCAAGGCGGACATCGCCGAGAACCCCAAGAACCTGGACATCGTGGAGCTGGAGGCCGCTCAGGTCCCCTC
Source organism: uncultured Eubacteriales bacterium (assembly GCA_900550705.1). Taxonomy (GTDB): domain Bacteria; phylum Bacillota; class Clostridia; order Oscillospirales; family Oscillospiraceae; genus Lawsonibacter. Next base: position 3,023 of record URTG01000173.1, read on the forward strand.
TCGTCTGGGCGATGTGGATCTGGCCGTCATCAACGGCAACTACGCCCTGGGTGCCGGCCTGAAGGTCGCTGATGCCCTGGCCATCGAGTCCGCCGACGGCGAGGCCGCCAAGGCTTACGTCAACGTCCTGGCCGTGAAGGAGGGCCGCGAGAACGACCCCGCCATCCAGGCCCTGGCCGCCGCGCTGACCAGCGACACCGTCAAGACCTACATCGAGGACACCTATCAGGGCGCTGTGGTGCCTGTGTTCTGATCGAACCCCGCTTCAATGGAAAAACGGCCGTGGATCGTAAAGGTCCACGGCCGTTTTGTTTTTGGGGACGGGGGAGTGTTCCGCCTGCGGGCGGGTTACTTTCCCGCGAAGGAAAGTAACCAAAGTTCGCCGGGGCTGAGGCCCCGGACCCCTGGGGAGCCATC
>URTG01000174.1 GCA_900550705.1 uncultured Eubacteriales bacterium
GTCAACGCCGCGGAGTGCGAGCCCTACGTCACCGCCGACCACCGGCTGCTGCTGGAGCGCAGCGACCAGATCCTCCGGGGCACCCGGGTGCTGGCCCGGTGTCTGGGGGCCAAGCGCACCGCCATCGTCACCGAGGGGGACAAGCTCAACGCCGTGGAGGCGGTGGAGCGCCGCCTGCGGAAGAAGAACAGCCGGGTGGAGCTATACGCCATCCGCACCCGCTACCCCCTGGGGGCGGAAAAGCAGATCATCCAGACCGTCACCGGCCGGGAGATCCCCACGGGGAAGCAGCCGGTGGACGTGAAGTGCCTGGTGCTGAACGTGGCCACCGTGTACGCCATTCAGGAGGCCCTATTCAAGGGCCTGGCCCTGACCAGCCGGGTCATCACCGTCACCGGCGGGGCGGTGACCCGGCCCCGGAACCTGTGGGTGCCCATCGGCACCCCCCTGGAGACCCTGCTGGAGGAGGCCGGGGGGCTGAAGGAGCCCTGCGCCCGGCTGCTCATCGGCGGACCCATGATGGGCTTTACCCCGGACGAGCTCAGCGCCCCGGCGGTGAAAAATGTAAACGCCCTGGTGGCCCTGGCGGCCTGGGAGCAGCAGGGCAGCCAGGCGGAGAGCGTGTGCATCCGCTGCGGCAAGTGCGTCTCCTCCTGCCCCATGCACCTGGCCCCCACCTTCATCGTCCAGGCCATGCAGGCGAAGGATGTCCGGCGGCTGCGCCGCCTGCACACCGAGGACTGCATCGCCTGTGGCTGCTGCTCCTATATCTGCCCCGCCCGAATCCCGTTGGTGGAGCTGGTGGCTCTGGCCAAGGAGCACGTCGGAAAGGAGGCCGTGTGATGACAGGTCCCGTCTCTCTCCCCCGGCGGCTGCCCCCCCAGGTCGCGCCGCCCTCCACCACCGAGACCATGATGCTGGACGTGATGATCGCCCTGGTGCCCGCCCTTTGCATGGCGGTGTTCTTCTTCGGCGTTCGGGTACTGCTGCTCACCGCCGTGTCTATGGTCACCTGTGTGCTCACCGAGCGGCTGTACCGCCGTCTGCGGCACCTGAACGACACCACCGGCGACCGCTCCGCCTGTGTCACCGGCCTGCTGCTGGCCATGAGCCTGCCGGCAACGGCGGACTACTGGGTGCCCATTCTGGGCGGCGTGTTCGCCATTGTGGTGGTGAAGCAGTTTTACGGCGGCCTGGGCAAGAATTTTATGAACCCCGCCCTGGGCGGACGGATGCTGCTGGCCACCTTCCCCATGCTGATGACCCAGTGGTCCCAGCCCATGGACTGGCTGCCCCTTTTCAAGGTGGATGCCGTGTCCGCCGCCACCCCCATGTCCTTCCTTCACGAGGGGACCCTGCCCCCCCAGACCCTGGGCCAGCTGCTGCTGGGCCAGAAGGGGGGCTGCTTCGGCGAGGTGTCCGCCTTTATGCTGATCCTGGGCGGGATCTATCTGATCCTCCGCCGGGTGATCTCCCCCCGCATCCCCCTGTCCTATCTGGGCACGGTGGCGGTGCTGGCCCTGCTGTTCCCCGGGGAGGGGTGCAATCCCTTCCACTGGATGCTGGCCGAGCTGTTCAGCGGCGGTCTGCTGCTGGGGGCCTTCTTTATGGCAACGGACCCGGCCACCTCGCCGGTGACGCCCCGGGGCCAGGTGATGTTCGGCGTGGGCTGCGGTCTGCTCACCGGTCTGCTCCGGTGTCACAGCTCCTATCCCGAGGGGGTGGGCTGGGCCATTCTGACTATGAACTGCTGCGTGTGGCTGCTGGACCGGGCGGGCCTGCCCCGGCGGTTCGGCGTAAGCAACTTCGCGGTGACCCGGGCGCTGCTGCACAAGACCCGGGTGAGCCTGGGCAAGATCAAGTTCGTCAAGCCCCAGCTGTCCCTTCTCCGGGACCTGCGGGAGGGCCGGATGCCCGGCGAGGCCCATCTGGATGTCATCCGGGTCTATGCCAAGGCCGTCGGCACTCTGGCCGCCGGGGTGCTGGTCATGCTGGTGGTGATCTTCAGCGTACACCGCTGGACGGACTTCCGCATTGTCCGGGCGGAGACCGCAGAGCAGCAGGCGCTGCTCTCCCAGGTTATGCCCCAGGCGGCCTTCTGCTCGGAAGCGCCCTATCGGGCCAACGGAGCGCTGCGTATCACCGCCGCATACAGTGCGGAAAACGAGCTGATGGGCTACTGCGTCGAGGTACAGAGCCAGGGCTTCGGCGGCGTGATCACCATGGAGGTGGGCGTGGACCTGGACGGCAAGGTCACCGGCGTGGCCGTCACCGACCACAAGGAGACCGCCGGCACGGGCACCATGGCTATGACCCCCGCCGCCCTGAGCCGCTACATCGGCCGCTCCGGCACCCTGCGGACCAGCGGCAGGAACGCGGTGGACGCCGTCAGCGGAGCCACCGCCACCTCCAAGGCCATCACCACCGGGGTGAACCGGGCGCTGAGCATTGTGGCCAACCTGGACAAGGCCGAGGAGATCGACTATGAAGACAGCGAGACCTGACGGGACGAGACGGAGGGATTTCACACCATGAGAGGTATTTTAGAGCTGGGCGGCGTGGCCCTGGGGGCCCTGCTGTCTGAAAATCTGGTGCTGGTGAGCAGCATGGGCATCGGCAGCCGGGTCCGGTCGCTGGAGGACCCGCTGGATGCCCTGCGGACGGGCTACTGCCTGACGGCGGTGATGCTTCTGGGGGCCTTCTGCTCCTGGTGCCTGGACCACGGACTGCTGCTGCGCTTTGGCTGGGGGCACTACCGGCTGTTTCTGTTTGCCCTGCTGATCCCCGCCCTGGTGGCGGGCCTGCGGCTGTTTATCCGCACCTGTCTGCCGGAGCTGTCCCGCCGAATGGACGGCAACCTGGCGGCCATCTCCACCAACTGTGCCGCCCTGGGCTCCGCCCTGCTCATCTCCCAGCGGAGCTACGGGCTGCTCACCGGCCTGGTCTTCGCCCTGTGTGCCGGGGTGGGCGTGACGGTGGCCATGGCCAGCTTCGCCAGCCTACAGGTGGAGGTGGACCTGGAGTGCTGCCCCAAGATCTTTCGCGGCCTGCCCATCAAGCTGATCACCGCCGGACTGATGGCCCTGGCCCTGGTGGGCTTTTATGGGCTGCATCTGAATTGAAACCGGAAAAGCGCGCGATCCGCACTGCTGCGGACTGCGCGCTTTTTTGCCCGTTTTACGCCCCTGCGCTCTGCCGCCCTGTGTGGTCAATGGTATAGGGCTGGGGCAGGATCAGCTGGGAGATGGGCACGAAGGTATACCCCTCCCGCAGCAGGGTCTCTAAAATGCCCGGCAGGGCCTCCGGCGTGTGGAGGGCGGCGTTGTGGAACAGGACGATGGAGCCGGGGGCGGCCTTCTCGGTGACCCGCCGGGTGATCTCCTGGGCGGGGAGGTCCTTCCAGTCCAGGCTGTCC
>URTG01000175.1 GCA_900550705.1 uncultured Eubacteriales bacterium
GTGCATCCGCACTGGCGACATTGAAAACATCGGCCACACCGCCCGCCACGGCACGTACTTTGAAATGCTCGGCAACTTCTCGTTCGGCGACTATTTCAAGACCGAGGCGATCCACTGGGCGTGGGAATTTTTGACGAGCCCCGAATGGGTGGGTCTTGACCCCAACCGCCTGTATCCATCCGTCTTCGCCGGCAACGAGACCACGCCCGCCGATGACGAGGCATTCCGCATCTGGCACGAGGAGATCGGCATTCCCGAGGACCGCATCTTCAAGTTCGGCAAGGAGGACAACTTCTGGGAGCACGGCTCCGGCCCCTGCGGCCCCTGCTCTGAAATTTACTACGACCGGGGCGAGAAGTACGGCTGCGGCAAGCCCGGCTGCACCGTGGGCTGCGACTGCGACCGCTACATGGAGGTCTGGAACGTGGTCTTCTCCCAGTTCGACAACGACGGCGAGGGCCACTACACCGAGCTGAAGCAGAAGAACATCGACACCGGCATGGGCCTGGAGCGGCTGGCCGTGGTGTGCCAGAATGTGGACTCCCTGTTCGACGTGGACACCGTGATGAACATCACCAACAAGGTGTCTGAGATCACCGGTGCCCACTACGGCGAGACCCAGCAGAAGGACGTGTCCCTCCGGGTCATCACCGACCACATCCGTTCCGCCACCTTTATGATCTGCGACGGCGTTCTCCCCTCCAACGAGGGCCGGGGCTATGTCCTCCGCCGTCTGCTCCGCCGCGCCGCCCGGCATGGCAAGCTGCTGGGCATCAACGACCCCTTCCTGCACACCGTGTGCGACACCGTCATTCACGAGAACGAGGGCCACTATCCCGAGCTGCGGGAGCGCCAGGGCTACATCACCCGGGTCATTCGCGTGGAGGAGGAAAACTTCGCCAAGACCATCGACGGCGGCCTGAAGATCTTCAATGAAATGCTGGCCGACCACCAGGCGAAGGGGGAGAAGACCTTCTCCGGCGCCGACGCATTCAAGCTGTACGACACCTATGGCTTCCCCATCGACCTGACCCTGGAGATGGTGGAGGAGCAGGGCATGACCCTGGACCAGGAGGAGTTCCACAAGCAGATGGAGGAGCAGCGCCAGCGCGCCCGTAAGGCCCGGGAGGCTCTGGGTGATCTGGGCTGGTCCGGCGTGGAGTTCGGCAAGGAGATCCCGGAGACCCAGTTTATGGGCTATGACCACAACACCGTGGAGGACGCCAAGGTGGTGGCCCTGGTGGTGGAGAACGAGCAGGCCGAGGAGCTGATGCCCGGCGTAGACGCCATCGTGGTGCTGGACAAGACCCCCTTCTATGCGGAAATGGGCGGCCAGGTGGCCGACCACGGCACACTGTCCAACGGTACGGTGACCTTCCAGGTGACTGACGTGCAGAAGAACAAGGGCGGCAAGTATATGCACTACGGCAAGGTGACCCAGGGTGTGCTCAAGCTGGGCGACACCGTCACCGCCGCCATCGACGCGGACCGCCGCAAGGCCGTCATGCGCGCCCACTCCGCCACCCATCTGCTGGACACCGCCCTGCGGAAGGTCCTGGGCGACCACGTCCATCAGGCCGGCTCTCTGGTGGAGCCCGACCGGCTGCGCTTCGATTTCACCCACTTCTCCGCCCTGACGCCCGAGGAGCTGGCCAAGGTCAACGCCGAGGTCAACGAGGCCGTGCTGGAGGGCTACGACATTGTCACCGAGGAGCTGCCCATTGAGGAAGCGAAGCAGAAGGGCGCTGTCGCCCTGTTCGGCGAGAAGTACGGCGACCGGGTCCGCGTGGTGGACATGGGCCGCGGCTATTCCGTGGAGTTCTGCGGCGGCACCCATCTGGACAACACCGCCAAGGTGGGCGTGTTCCACATCTCCAACGAGTTCTCCGTGGCCTCCGGCGTCCGCCGCATTGAGGCCACCACCGGCAAGGCTTCTCTGGAGGTTATGAACCGCAACCAGGAGCTGCTGTTCCAGGCCGCCGCCTCTCTGAAGGCCAAGCCCGGCGAGCTGCGGGAGAAGGCCGAGGCCGTTATGGGCGAGATCAAGCAGCTGCACCAGACGGTGGAGAAGTTCAAGGCCCGGGAGGCCGTCAGCGAGGCCGAGCGCTTCCTGTTTGCCGCCCACGAGGTGGGCAGCCTGAAGGTCCTCACCGCCACCATCCCCGAGGCCGATGCCGACCGTCTGCGGAAGATGGGCGACTTCCTGAAGGATCGGGAGCCCAACGTGGTTGCCGTTCTGGCCACGGTCAACGGCGAGAAGATCACCTTCCTGGCTGTCTGCGGCAAGGAGGCCGTGAAGCAGGGCATCAAGGCCGGCGACATCATCAAGCAGGTCTCCGCCATCGCCGGCGGCTCCGGCGGCGGCAAGCCCGACTCCGCCATGGGCGGCGGCAAGGACCCCCTGATGCTGGACAACGCCCTGGCCATGGTCGATAACGTCGTGGCCATGAAGCTGGGAGTTTGAGGGAGTTAGGAGTGAGGAGGTAGGAGTTAGAAGTTAGGGGAGAACGAAGCCAAGCCTTCCCCTGGGGGAAGGTGCCCCGAAGGGGCGGATGAGGGGAAGGCTATCGACAAGTGAGTGGTTTCGACATAAGAAAGGCAAAATCCTTTGGCGTTCCCCTCATCCGTCTCGGCTGACGCCGAGCCACCTTCCCCCAGGGGAAGGCTTATTTTTTGACTCCCGCCAGGAACAAATTCGGCGGGGCCGGGAACAGATTTTCCCGTTCCACCACCTGGAACCCCGCATCGGCCACGGCCCGCTCTAAGCCGCGCATGGAGTCGAAGGCCACATAGGGCATGGCGCCGGTGTGGCTGTTCCACCATTTTTTCAGGCCCACCCGGGTGAGCTTCTCCCCCAGGCAGTCGGTGGCGGAGAGGAACAGCCCGCCGGGCTTGAGCAGGGCGCGGATACGGGCCAGGACCTGGGGGCGGTCGGGCAGGTAGCACAGGACGTTGAAGGCGGTGACCGCGTCGAAGCTGCCCTCAATCAGGCTGGGGTCCCAGATTTGGGCGTGAGAGACCTCCACATTGGTCAGCCCCAGGGCGTCCACCTTGCCCCGGGCGCGGGCGGCCATCTCCGCAGAGATGTCAATGGCCCGGACGGAGGCCACGTGGGGGGCAATCCGGGCGGTAGTGATGCCCGTGCCGCAGGCGAAGTCCAGCACCCGGAAGTCCGGGCGGAGATACCGGAGGGTGTTGGCCACCGTCTTGTCGTAGGCTGCCTCATATAGGGGACCCACCTGCTGGTCGTAAATGCGGGCGCGGCGATTCCAGAATTCCTGGCTGCCAATCATAATAGACACTTCCCTTCCTGCCGCCGGAGCGGCTGCTTTATTCATTTCATTATAGGGCCGCAAAGCGGGAAAGGCAAGGCCCTGCAGCTTGTCGAAAAATTTGCTTCGCCACTTTCTT
>URTG01000176.1 GCA_900550705.1 uncultured Eubacteriales bacterium
ACGCCCAGGGGGTTCAGCACGATGTCCAGGGGGGTGCCGTCGGGCAGGAAGGGCATATCCTCCTGGGGCAGGATGCGGGACACAACGCCCTTGTTGCCGTGGCGGCCGGCCATTTTGTCGCCCACGCTGATCTTACGCTTCTGGGCGATGTAGACGCGGACGGTCTGATTCACGCCGGGGCCCAGCTCGTCGCCGCCCTCCCGGGTGAAGACCTTCACGTCCACCACGATGCCAGACTCGCCGTGGGGCACCTTCAGAGAGGTATCCCGGACCTCCCGGGCCTTCTCGCCGAAGATGGCGCGCAGCAGCTTCTCCTCCGCCGTGGCCTCAGCCTCGCCCTTGGGGGTGACCTTGCCCACCAGGTAGTCGCCGGCGTGAATTTCAGCACCCACGCGGATGATGCCGTGCTCGTCCAGGTCCTTCAGCACGTCCTCGCCCACGTTGGGGATGTCCCGGGTGATGGTCTCGGGACCCAGCTTGGTGTCCCGGGCGTCGGTCTCATACTCCTCGATGTGGATGGAGGTGAACACGTCGTCCTTGACCATGCGCTCGTTCAGCAGAACGGCGTCCTCGTAGTTGTAGCCCTCCCAGGTCATAAAGCCCATCAGGATGTTCCGGCCCAGGGCGACCTCGCCATGGTCGGTGGAGGGGCCGTCGGCCAGCACGTCCTGGAAGTCCACCCGCTGACCGGCATCCACCACGGGGCGCTGGTTGATGCAGGTGGTGTGGTTGGAGCGCAGATACTTGGTCAGGCGGTACTCCTTGGTCTCGCCATTGTCATAGGCCACGGTGATGTACCGGGCGGAGACCTTGGTGACGGTACCGGGACCCTCGGCCAGAATGACGATCTCCGAGTCAATGCAGTTCTTGTGCTCCTGGCCGGTGGCCACGATGGGGGCCTCGGGGCGGAGCAGAGGCACGGCCTGGCGCTGCATATTCGCGCCCATCAGCGCACGGTTGGCGTCGTCGTTCTGCAGGAAGGGGATCATGGCGGTAGCCACAGACACCATCATCTTGGGGGACACGTCCACGTAGTCCACATGGTGCTGATCCACGGAGATGGTCTCGTTGCGGTGGCGGCAGGTGATACGCTCGTTGACGAAGCAGCCGTTCTCGTCCAGAGGCTCGGTGGCCTGGCCCACGGTGTACTCGTCCTCCACGTCGGCGGTCATATAATCAATGTGGTCGGTGACCTTGCCGGTCTCCTTGTCCACCTTGCGGTAGGGGGTCTCGATAAAGCCGAAGCGATTGATCCGGGCATAGGAGGCCAGATAGGAGATCAGGCCGATGTTGGGACCTTCGGGGGTCTCAATGGGGCACAGACGGCCATAGTGGCTGTAATGAACGTCTCGCACGTCGAAGGAGGCGCGGTCGCGGGACAGACCGCCGGGGCCCAGGGCGGACAGACGGCGCTTGTGGGTCAGCTCGGCCAGAGGGTTGGTCTGGTCCATGAACTGAGACAGGGGGCTGCTGCCGAAGAACTCCTTGATGGCCGCCGTGACGGGACGGATGTTGATGAGGGACTGGGGGGTGACCACATCCAGGTCCTGGGTGGTCATGCGCTCGCGGATCACCCGCTCCATGCGGGAGAAGCCGATGCGGAACTGGTTCTGGATCAGCTCGCCCACGCAGCGCAGACGGCGGTTGCCCAGGTGGTCGATGTCGTCGGGGGTACCGGCATGATGGGCCAGGCAGTTCAGGTAGTTGATGGAGGCCATGATGTCGGGGATGGTGATGTGCTTGGGGATCAGGTCGTCGATCCGCTGGCGGATGGCGTCCTTCAGGTCCTCGCCGGAGAACTGGTCCAGCAGCTCGCACAGCACGGGGAAGCAGACCATCTCGTCCACGCCCACCTCGGCGGGGTCAAAGTCCACAAAGTCCTTCAGATGGACCATGTTGTTGGAGAAAACCTTGACCACCTTGCCGTCGTCCTCGATAAACGCCTCGTTGACGCCGCAGTCGTCCAGCTGGTGGGCGCGCTCCCGGTTCAGGACCTCACCGGCCTCGGCGATGATCTCGCCGGTGCGGGGGTCGGCCACGGGCTGGGCCAGCTTCTGCCCGGCCAGACGGGCCCACAGGCCCATCTTCTTGTTGAACTTATAGCGGCCCACGGCGGACAGGTCATAGCGCCGGGGATCGAAGAAGGTGGCGGACAGCAGGCTCTCGGCGGAGTCCAGCGTGGGGGGCTCACCGGGACGCAGCTTGCGGTAGATCTCCAGCATGGCCTCCTCATAGGTCTTGCAGGTGTCCTTCTCCAGGGTGGCCAGGATACGCTCGTCCTCGCCGAACAGCTCGATAATCTCCGCGTCGGACCGGGGGCCCAGGGCGCGGATCAGGCAGGTAATGGGCAGCTTGCGGTTCTTGTCGATGCGGACATAGAACACGTCGGACAGGTCGGTCTCATACTCCAGCCAGGCGCCGCGGTAGGGGATGACGGTGGTGGCATAGGTGTGGTTGTCGGCCTTGTCCTTGTTGTCGGCGTAGTACATACCGGGGGAGCGGACGATCTGGGAGACGATGACACGCTCCGCGCCGTTAATGACGAAGGTGCCGGCCTGGGTCATGATGGGGAAATCTCCCATGAAGATCTCCTGCTCATTGATCTGGTCGTTCTGGGTGTTCCGCAGACGCACCTTCACCTTGATGGGGGCGGCATACGTGGCGTCCCGGGCCTTGCACTCCTCCACATCGTACTTGGGCTTCTCGTCCATAGAGAAGTCGATGAAGGACAGCTCCAGATTGCCGGCATAGTCGGTAATGGAGCCCACATCCTTAAAGACCTCCCGCAGACCGGTCTCCAGGAACCAGTGGTAGGAGTTCTTCTGCACCTCCAGCAGATTGGGCATCTCCAAGATCTCCTGGTAGCGGGCGAAGCTCTTACGCAGGGTCTTGCCGTACATTACGTCCTTGACCATTCTAAAAAATCAACTCGCTTTCTTTTCACTCAACGGTTGGTTCTCACGCTTTTCTTTCTCGGATGCAGGGAAAAACAGCCGCCGTGCCGTCATGTTGCACAATTTCGGCCTCGGTCCGCTTTTCCGCACACCCGGCCACGTTGTTCGTTTTACATCCCGCCCTCTTGCCTTTCCCGCCTTATCATGGTAAACTCTGCTTACGCCGTGATGGGTGGGCCTGATTTCTTATCAGGATATGAGAGCATTTTATTGTACCATGCTCTTTCCCGCGCTGTCAAGGTTTTTTTCGTATTTCTTCCATTTTTCTGGAAAACCGCCCGGGTGGGAGTGTTTTTTCTCCCCGCCGGGCGGTCCTGTGCTTCCGGGTCCCGCGACACGCGGGGCCTTTTTTGTTTTTCAATGCAGAACTAGTTATCCACAC
>URTG01000177.1 GCA_900550705.1 uncultured Eubacteriales bacterium
TCTTCATAGACTGTTGCGAAGAAATATTTCAGAAGTTGATTCTACCATCCAACAACTTGAAATGTATCTCACCAATCATATATAAATACGAAAAGAAGCGCCGCCATCGGCTCAAACCGAAGGCGGCGCTCCCGCTTTGTTGTGGATAAGTGTTCAAATCAGCCCCTTTTCGCCCCTAAAACGGAGGCGGCAGGCCAGCATGGGAAATCATAAGGGCACCCCTTAAAAAAGCCGCCACAGGCAGTTTTTCGTCCCGTTTTCAACCCCTATTCCCACACTTTTTCGAGTGTGCGGACTGGTAATGGGGGCAGGAGATAAGAACCGCCCGGAAGCTCTGCTTGCATGGGTGGGCGCAGCTCTTGCAGACCTTGTTATACTTTCGGCGGCCGTCCTCGCTCAGGAAGAAAGCCCATTCCAGCCGCCACTTCTTGCTCCGGCTCATAGGTCATGCTCCGGGGGCTTCTTCTGGTGAGCTTTGTCCGGGGGCTTGCGCTCGCTGCACTCCTTTTTGGCCTCCTCCAGCCGTTCCCGGATAGAGGGCTTTTTCTCCGGGGAGGTCCGGCGCGCCTCACCCTTTGCCGCCTCCAGCTCCTCACCCTTGCGGCCATTGTTGATGACCCCATCAATCATCCCGTAGTCGTCCTCCACGGTCATCTCTGCGGTGCGAAGGGGGTTCTCCGGCTCCACCGGCAGGGCGATGATCTGCCCATCTCCTGCAAACTGCCGGAATGGTCGCCGATCTCCATAGCGGCCTGGAACTGCTCGTACTCGCCCTGACTCATCTCGTCCAGCTTGGAAGCCAGGTAGTTGAGCTCGTTCAGGTTCTCATACTCACCCCGCTTGTCATAGAGGCCGTCCACATAGCAGTCATAGTCGGTGATGAACCACTCCTCGTAGGGCTGCCCGAAATCATCCTTGGAGCTAATGCCGATCCGCTCAAACACCTTTTGCAGCTCCTCCGCTGTAGTGGGGAACTTCACCCATTCACCCACCAGGGAACCCTCGTTGTACTTGCCCAGGTTGGTAATGAAGGCGGCGAAAGGATAGTCCTTGTCATATTCATAATGGGGCATAGCGACACCTCCTTACAGTTCCGGCTCGGACTTCCCCTTGTGGGGCGCCGGCGCCTTGTTTTTCCCCCATGCACTCCTGCTTGCTCTGCTCCAGCCGCTCCTTGATAGAGGGTTTCCGGTCCGCCGGCTTCTCCTGAGGGCGGTCATGCTGCCACTCGTCACCGGAGGGATCTCCGGCCTGCCGCTCTACGAGCTGACCACACCGGGCAATGTCGCCGATTCCTCCGTCGCCGCTGAGATCCTCGCCGAAGCTGACAGGGTGATCTCCTTAAAGGAATGCACCTTCCTTGCCGACAAGGGCTACGATGTGAAAAGCATCTACAATACCGTAAAAACAATCTATGAGGGCGAGGCGTTTATTCCCCTCAATCCACGCGGCACGAAAGCCTCTAAAACGCTTCCTGCTGGCAATCCGGTCTGCGCGGCCGGGCTGGCTATGCACAAGGATGGCAAGACCACCGACAATAATCGTACCCGGCAGAAATACTGCTGCCCGTTCCGTCAATCCAAAACCGGCGAATGTCCCTGCAACCACAAGAACTGGAATAACGGGAAGAAAAACCGGGGCTGCACGAAATACAAGACCGTTCCAAACGATTACAGGCTTTCCATTGACAGGGAATGCCTGCGTTTTAAGCGTATCTATGCCTTGCGTACAGAGTGTGAGCGTTACAATTCCCGTTTCAAATCCACAGGTCAGGAACGGCTGTGGGTGCGTAGCGGAACCAGCGCGGCAAACCTCAATACGCTGGCCCACATCTCCGCTTTAGCGGTTGCGCTGGCCGCCGTTCTGCACGGCTCTCACTCCTACCGTTCTGCCAAACAGCTTCGGCGTTCCGCCTGATCTACCTGTTCCATACCTTTTTCAGGCGCGGGGTCTACCGCGCTACGGTTTTTGCGCCCTTGAGATGCCCCAAGCTCTTTTGATTCCCATTTGCCTGTTTGTGGGCAGTTTTTTCCGTCCGTTTTGCTCATCACATTTTGAAATAGGGCCGCACCGGGCCTTCCCAGGAGTCCGGCGGCGGCCGGTCAGTGGAGGAATGCGGTATCTTCCTTTTACCATACCGCCGGGGCGCTTCTCAATGAACCAAAGCCATAATTCCGGCGTCGGAAAAGGTTATATTTTGGGATATAACTTTGGTTATAGACCGTTCGGGCAAAAGTCGGAGGGCGGTTTTTAGGCACTATGACGGGAAAATTTCGTCAAATCCCAATGAGACTGGGCAAAAAGCACTTGCATCCCGGGGGGGATTTCCCGTATGATGGGAGAAAGACCATTTCCGGAGGGAAGGAGGGGAAGCGGGGTGCAGTACGCTGCTGTCTATGGCCTGTTGGCGGTGCTGATCTTCAGCGCGGCCATGGCCTTCTGCGCCGCCGCCCGGGGACGCAGCGGACGGCGGGAGACCCAGTCGGCTGGCTTTTTCTGCGCGGCGCTGACGGCGGACGCCGCCCTCGGCGTGGGACAGAGCATCCTGAACTGCAGCTACTCCACCAGCTCCGTGGCGCTCACGGCTATGCTGGCCTTCACCGTGCTGGAGATCTACTGCCTGGGGCGGACCATCTACTCCGTTTTCGGGGAGAGCGTGGACGGGACCTTTTACATCTGGCTCTGCGTCATCGTGATCTTCATCGGCCTGCTGTCCACCTCGCCCCTGGACCTCTATCTCTGCGATTTCCTGGCCTATGTCGCCAGCATCCTGATCCTCTGCGGAGTCTACTGGCACCTCTGGGCCCAGGCAGACGGGCGGCGGAAGGCCCGGGTGTCGCCGGTCTATCACTGGCTCATTGCCATCCTCTTCATCCTGGCCTGTCTGGCCATGGCCTACTCCGTGGTGAACCTCTGTCTCTTCCAGACGGCGCCCACCCGGCTGCGGATGAGCCTTTACACCAACGGCATGTGCCTGGTGACGGCTCTGTGCTTCATCCACATCTGCCAGCGGGAACACGGGGTACTGGTGGTGGAGGAGCGCCCGGCGGAGACCGTGAGCCCCGCGGACGACGCCGGGACCCTTCCGGAGACCGGCGAGGGCGAGACGCCGCTGCCGCCCGTGGTGCCGGAGGGACGCCTGGCCACCTTCTGCGAGAGCCATGAGCTCACCGCGCGGGAGCAGGAGATCCTGCGCCTGCTGCTGGCGGGCAAGAGCAACCAGGAGATCAGCGACGAGCTCTACATCACCATCGGCACGGTAAAGGCCCACATCCACAGCATCTTCGGCAAGCTG
>URTG01000178.1 GCA_900550705.1 uncultured Eubacteriales bacterium
TCATTTTCTCCTTAATTATTTCAATAATTCATTCTTTTTCCCAATTTTCCTGCCAAAAATCATTTTACGCGCGAGTTTTTTATTCTTTTTCCACTTATTTCCTCTGTTTTTCAGTACAATTAAAGGGTCGTGTATTATACTATAAGGGCGAAATTTAGTAAAGTAGAACTGTAAACCAAATCTACCTAGGGGGGAATACCACCATGCGTATTTTGATCGTTAAAGGTGACAAAACTACGGCAGAAAACCTACGCCAGCTGCTGGTCAGTCGGCACTATCAGACCGACGTTGTCTACGACGGGTCCGATGGTTTTGACTACGCGCTGGCCGGACAGTACGATCTGATCCTGATGGATATTGTCCTGCCGAAGATGGACGGCTTCCAGCTGGTCAGCCGGCTGCGGGATCAGCGGGTCTCCACCCCTGTTCTCATTGTCAGCACCCGGTCCGATGTGGCCGACCGCATCGCCGGTCTGGACGCCGGCGCGGACGACTATCTGGGCGAGCCCTTCGATGCGGACGAGCTGCTGGCCCGTGTCCGGGCGCTCACCCGCCGGAAGGGCGAGGTGCTCACTGAGGTGCTCACCATGGGGGCCCTGTCTCTGGATTGCTCCACCCGCCAGCTCTCGGTGGGCGACCAGGGTGTGCGCCTGGGCTACAAGGAGTTCGAGGTCATGCGTCTGCTGATGATCAGCCAGTATGCCGTCATCTCCAAGGACACCCTCATCACCAAGGTCTGGGGCATCGACGCGGAGGCAGAGGACAACAATGTCGAGGTCTACATCTCCTTCCTGCGGAAGAAGCTGCGCCAGCTGAACAGCCCCGTCACCATCTCCACCATCCGCAAGGCCGGCTACCACCTGACCCTGCCCACGGAGGAATAATTTGTTCTGCAATCTGGCCCCGTTTTTCGGGGCTTCTTTGCGCCCAAAACAGCAGCGGAGCCGGTCCAAAAATAGGACCGGCTCCATATTTTAATTCCCGCCCCTTGGGGGGCGGGAATTAAAATTATGACTTATTCCACCGTAACGCTCTTGGCCAGGTTGCGGGGCTTGTCGATGTCGCAGCCGCGCATGAGGGCCACATAATAGGCGAACAGCTGCAGGGGCACCACGCCCAGGGAGGGCAGGAACAGGTCCCGGGTGTCGGGGATGGTCATGACCTCGTTGGCCGTTTTGGCCATGTCCTCCTTGTGGCTCTCGGTGGTCAGCGCCAGCACATCGGCCCCCCGGGCCTTGACCTCTACCACATTGCTCATGGCCTTGTCAAACAGGGTTCCGTAGGTGCCCAGGGCAATGACCAGGGTGCCGTTTTCGATGAGGCTGATGGTGCCGTGCTTCAGCTCGCCGGAGGCGTATGCCTCGGAGTGGATGTAGGAGATCTCCTTCAGCTTCAGAGAACCCTCCAGCCCCAGGGCGTAGTCCAGGTTGCGGCCGATGAAGAACACGCTGTCGTGGTTGAAGTACTTGGCGGCCAGATACTTGACCTCCTCGGTGTCGCTGAGGATGGCCTCCATCTTGCCGGGCAGACGGAGCAGCTCCTCCAGGTCAGCCTTATAGTCCGCCTCCTTCACCGTGCCCAGCACCCGGGCAAAGTGCAGGGCCAGCAGGTCGATCACCGCCATCTGGGTGGAGTAGGCCTTGGTGGTGGCTACGGCGATCTCCGGCCCAGCCCAGGTGTACAGCACCACATCCGACTCCCGGGCGATGGAGCTGCCCACCACGTTCACGATGGACAGGATCTTGGCCCCCAGCCGCTTGGCCTCCCGCAGGGCGGCCATGGTGTCCAGCGTCTCGCCGGACTGGCTGATGACCACCACCAGGGTGTTCTCGTCCACAATGGGGTCCATGTACCGGAATTCCGAGGCCAGGGCCACCTCCACCGGCTTGCGGGTCAGCCGCTCCAGGTTGTACTTGCCCACCATGCCCACATGGTAGCTGGAGCCGCAGGCCACGATATAAATTTTGCTCAGCCCGCGGATGTAGTCCTCGGTGAGGCCGAAGTCCTCGAACCACACCTCCCCGTCCTTGATGCGGGGGAAAATGCACCGGCGCAGGGCCTCGGGCTGCTCCATGATCTCCTTGAGCATGAAGTGCTCATAGCCGCCCTTCTCCGCCGCGTCGATCTCCCAATCCACATGGGTGATCTCCTTCTCGATGGGCTGCATCAGATAGTTGTAGCACTGGATGCCGTCTCGGGTGAGCACGGCCACCTCGCCGTCCTCCATGTAGCCCACCTCGCGGGTGTACTTGATAATGGCGGTGACGTCGCTGGCCAGGAAGTTGCAGCCGTCGCCGTAGCCCAGGATCAGCGGGCTGTCCTTCCGGACGGCGATGATCTGGTCCGGCGCGTCCGCGCAGATGATCCCCAGGGCGTAGGCCCCCTCGATGCGGTGGAGCACCCGGTCCACGGCCTGCAAAATGTCGCCCTCGTAGAAGTACTCGATCATCTGGGCCACGACCTCTGTATCCGTATCAGACGTAAAGGTCATTCCCTTGTCGGTCAGGAAGGCCTTCAGCTCGGCGTAGTTCTCGATAATTCCGTTGTGGACCACCGCGATTTTGCCGTTCTGGCTCACCTGGGGGTGGGAGTTGACGTCGCTGGGTGCGCCGTGGGTGGCCCAGCGGGTGTGACCGATGCCCACGGTGCCATCCACCGCCGCGCCGCCCTGGAGCATATCCGACAGGACCTGGAGCCGACCCTTGGCCTTGTGGACCGATAGGGTCTGGTTCCTCTCGGAATAGACGGCCACACCGGCGGAGTCGTAGCCCCGATATTCCAGCCGGGCCAGCCCGTCCAGCAGGATGGGCGTTGCCTGTTCCTTGCCGATAAAGCCTACAATACCACACATAATATTTGTTCCTCCTGAAAAGAAAGCTCAAGAGGGACAAATCCGCAGTCATTTGTTCCTCGTTCTCCGGTTCCGGTCCCTTTGTTTTGCGGTCACCCGCATATTTGTGGGCCGGAGGCGCACCCGGAGCGGTGCGGAGGGGCATCCGCCGAAGGTTTCGATCTTCCCCTCACCTCGTCGTCCCGGCCGGGGCCGGGCGCTGGCGCTGTTCGGAATCCTCCGCTGCGCCGGAGGGGGCGCACCGCGCCCAAACATTCCTAGTGTGCATTATACGGGATTTTTGCAAAAGAGTAAAGAAAAATTTTCAGACTGTCGAAAAAGTCCTTCCAGCCAAAGGATTCGGAGGGAGGGATAGTTGGAAAGGGGACCATCAGGGTCCCCTTTCCTTGAAATCAACAACATTTTAACGCAGTTAAAATGTT
>URTG01000179.1 GCA_900550705.1 uncultured Eubacteriales bacterium
CCCGGGGTCCGGGGCCGCAGCCCCGGTGATCTTTGGGTACTTTCCATCACTGGAAAGTACCTCGCCCGCAGGCGAAATACCCCCGTCCTCGGCCGCCGCAGCGGGCGAAATCCCCCCATTCCCGCCCACAGGCGAAAAACAGCGAAAAACCCCCGGTCCATCCGCCAAAGCAGCGGACAGACCGGGGGTAAATTCACGCGCAGACCAGGAGATTACATCCCCTTCAGCTGCGCCTCCAGCTTAGCGACCAGCTCGGAGAGCTTCACGGCGCGCTCCTTTTCGGCGGCGACCACGTGCTCCGGGGCCTTGTTCACAAAGCCGGGGTTGTTCAGCTTGGTGTTCAGCTTTTCCAGCTCGGCGGAGTTCTTTTTCAGCTCCTTCTCCACGCGGGCCTTCTCCTTCTCCATGTCCACCAGCTCGGCCAGGGGCAGGAAGATCCGGGCGGCGTGGGTGATGACCTCTACCAGGCCCTTCTGGGCCATCTCGGCGGTGGAGCCGGCCTGCTCCACGGGCACCACGGCCACATCGCTGGCGTAGGCCAGGCGCTTCAGCAGGGGGATACCCAAGGTGAAGGACTCCTGCTCGGCGGTGGCGATGGTGAGCTGGGCCTTCTTGCTGGGGGGCACGTTCATCTCGCTGCGGCGGGTACGGACGGCGCGGGTGGCCTCGATAATCAGGTCGATGGCCTTCTCCTCCTCGGGGAAGTCCAGGGCCGGGTCGGCCTTGGGCCACTGGTCCAGCATAAGGAAGTCCACCTCGCAGCCCGCCTGGCGGGGCAGAGCCTGCCAGATCTCCTCGGTGATGAAGGGCATGAAGGGGTGCAGCAGCTTGAGCATCTGGGTCAGCACATAGCACAGCACCTGCTGGGCCTGCTCCTTGGCGGCGGGGTCCTCGCCCTGGAGGCGGGCCTTGGTGAACTCGATATACCAGTCGCAGTAGTCGTCCCAGATAAAGTCATAGATCTTCTGCGCGGCCACGCCCAGCTCGTAGCGGTCCATGTTCTCGGTGACCTCGGGAATGCAGCGGTTCAGGCGGGACAGAATCCACTTGTCCTCCAGCTCCAGATGGTCGGGCAGCTGGCAGCGGTCGATGGTCAGGTTCATTTTCAGGAAGCGGCTGGCGTTCCAGATCTTGTTGGCAAAGTTCCGCATGGCCTCGCAGCGCTCGGTATAGAAGCGCACATCGTTGCCCGGGCTGTTGCCGGTGACCAGGTTGAAGCGCAGCGCGTCGGCGCCGAACTTGTCGGCGATCTCCAGGGGGTCGATGCCGTTGCCCAGGGACTTGGACATCTTGCGGCCCTTGTCGTCCCGGACCAGACCGTGAATGAAGACGGTGTGGAAGGGGGGCTTCTTGGTCTGCTCACAGGCGGAGAAGATCATGCGGGCCACCCAGAAGAAGATGATGTCGTAGCCGGTGACCAGCACGTCGGTGGGGTAGAAGTAGTCCAGGTCGGGGGTCTTATCCGGCCAGCCCAGGGTGGAGAAGGGCCACAGGGCGGAGGAGAACCAGGTATCCAGCACGTCGGGGTCCCGGTGGATGTGCTTGGAGCTGCAGTGCTGGCACTGGGTGGGGTCCTCCCGGGAGACGGTCATTTTGCCGCAGTCGTCGCAGTACCAGGCGGGGATCTGATGGCCCCACCACAGCTGGCGGGAGATGCACCAGTCGTGAACGTTCTCCATCCAGTTGGTGTAGGTCTTGGTAAAGCGGTCGGGGACGAACTTCACCTCGCCGTCATACACCACCCGCAGGGCCTCCTCGGCCAGGGGCTTCATTTTGACGAACCACTGGGCGGAGATGATGGGCTCCACGTCGTTATGGCAGCGGTAGCAGGTGCCCACGTTGTGGGAGTAGTCCTCGATCTTTTCCATCAGACCCAGGGCCTCCATGTCGGCCACCACGGCCTTCCGGGCCTCGTAGCGGTCCATGCCCTGATACCTGCCGCCGTTCTCGTTGACCTTGCCGTTGTCGTCCAGCACCCGGATGGTCTCCAGATTGTGCCGCAGGCCGACCTCGAAGTCGTTGGGGTCGTGGGCGGGGGTCATTTTCACGCAGCCGGTGCCGAAGTCCATCTCCACATAGTCGTCGGCGACGATGGGGATCTCCCGGTCCATCAGGGGCAGCATACAGGTCTTGCCCACCAGGTGCTTATACCGGTCGTCGTTGGGGTTGACGGCCACGCCGGTGTCGCCCATCATGGTCTCGGGCCGGGTGGTGGCCACCACCAGATAGCCGGAGCCGTCGGTCAGGGGGTAGCGCATATGCCACAGATGGCCGGGCTTGTCCTGATACTCCACCTCGGCATCAGACAGGGCGGTGACGCAGTGGGGGCACCAGTTGATGATCCGGCTGCCCTTGTAGATGAGGCCCTTTTCATACAGGGTGCAGAAGGTCTCCCGGACGGCCTTGGAGCAGCCCTCGTCCATGGTGAAGCGGGCCCGCTCCCAGTCGCAGGAGATGCCCATCTTCTTCTGCTGCTTCACAATGCGGTCGCCGAAGCGGGCCTTCCAGTCCCACACCCGCTCCAGGAACTTGTCCCGGCCCAGGTCGTAGCGGGTCAGGCCCTCCTTGGTCCGCAGCTCCTCCTCCACCTTGATCTGGGTGGCGATGCCGGCGTGGTCCATGCCGGGAATCCACAGGGCGGCGTAGCCCTGCATCCGCTTGAAGCGGATGAGAATGTCCTGCAGGGCGCAGTCCATGGCGTGGCCCATGTGCAGCTGACCGGTGACGTTGGGCGGGGGCATGACGATGGTGAAGGGCTTCTTCCTGGGGTCGCGATGACCGCGGAAGCAGCCGGCCTTTTCCCACTTCTCGTAGATGCGGGCCTCGGCCTCCTGGGGTTCATAAACCTTTGGCAGTTCGATGCTCATAGCGTTTGATTCTCCTTATATCAAGTCTGCGAAGGGGCAGGGGAGCGGAATGAAAAAACGCCCCGAGTCACAAAGGACTCAGGGCGAATCATGATCCGCGGTACCACCTGAATTTGGAGCGCAGCTCCACACTCGACCCGGTAACGGCAGGGGACCGCCGCCCCTTACTGGCTTCTGGGGCGGAGCTTGAAAGCCACCTTCTCCGTCGGCTGGCAGGGACTTGCACCGCCGTCCCCTCTCTGCGGCCAGCGCCGCCGGGTACTCCTCTTTCGCGTCGCTTTTTACGTCGACTATTATAGAAAATTCCCGGTTCATTGTCAAGCAATTCCGCAATAAAACGTAAAAATCGGGCCGGACGGCTTGTCGAAAAAGTGGCTTCGCCGCTT
>URTG01000180.1 GCA_900550705.1 uncultured Eubacteriales bacterium
GTTCCTTGCGGAATGGACTTTGACCCGACGTCGGTTACTTTCCTTCGCGGGAAAGTAACCCGCCCGCAGGCGGAACACCCCCACCCCCACACAAACGATTTTCAGGAGCAAACCAACATGATAAACCAGAAGAAGCGAGTGATCGCCCTCGGATTTTTCGACGGCGTACATCTGGGGCACGGCGCACTGCTGCACCGGGTCACGGAGACCGCAGCGCAGATCGGCGCGGCGGCCTGTGCATTTACCTTTGACCGCAGCCCCACGGCGGTGCTCACCGGGCAGGACGTCCCCCTCCTCAGCAGCGTGGAGGACCGGATGTGGCTGATGCAGCGGTATTACGGAATTCAAGAGGTCATCGTGGCCGCCTTTGACGCCATGATGAAGATGGACTGGCAGGACTTCATCACCGAGTATCTGGTGAAGGAGCTGGGCGTGGTCCATGTGGTGGCGGGGCACGACTTCCACTTCGGCTACCTGGGCAAGGGCAACCCCCAGCGGCTGAAGGAGAAGTGCGCCCAGCTGGGCGTGGGCTGCGACATCATCGGCAAGGTGGAACGGGACGGCATCACCATCTCCTCCACCTACATCCGCACCCTGGTGGCCCAGGGGGGGATGGAGCGCGCCCGGGAATTTCTGGGCCACCCCCACACCCTCACCGACCGGGTGGGCCATGGGCGGCAGCTGGGCAGCACGGCCCTGGGCTTTCCCACGGTGAATCTGAAGCTGCCCCCCAAGGTCATTGTCCCGGCCTACGGCGTCTATGCCACCCGGGTGTGCTTCGACGGGCAGACCCGTTATGCGGTGACCAACGTGGGCGTCCGCCCCACTGTGGACGGCGGCGACGGCCGGGTGACCGTGGAGGGCTATATCCTGGACTTTGACGGCGACCTGTACGGCCATGAGGTCCGCATGGAGTTCTACCACTACCTCCGGGGGGAGATCCGCTTCCCCTCCTTCGAGGCCCTGTCCCAGGAAATCGCCCGCAACGTGGAGCAGACCCGGGAATACTTCCAGACCCACCAGGACCTGCTGCCCCAGGCATAACCCCAGCAAGCGTTCCCTCTCCCACCGGAGGCGGGAAGCACCGAAAGAAAGGAGTGGCCAATGGACGGCCTGCTGCACCACCCACACACCCGATATGACAAGCTGTTCCCCTATCTGTGGGCCTTTGTGGCCCTGCTGGCGGCGGCGGGCCTCTGCATGGACAGTCCGGCGCGCATTCTGGCCGGGCTATGGACCATCGTGGTCACCGAGGACGCCCTCATTACCGACTATGTGCTCATCGCCGGGCCGGGGGCGGCGCTGGTGAACTCCGCCCTGGTGACGGGGATCAGCCTGTGCGTCCTCTACCTGTCCCGGGACATCGTCAACGGCATGACCCTGGTGGTGGTGGGGCTGATGTCCGGCTTCTCGCTGTTCGGAAAGAACTATCTGAACATCTGGCCCATTCTCATCGGCACCTGGCTGTATACCCGCTGGCGGAAGGAACCCTTCGGACCCTACGCCAACATCGGCCTGATGGCCACGGCCCTGGCCCCGGTGGTGAGCTACATCGTGCTGGACAACGGCTGGGGCACCCCCGTGGCCGGGACGCTGGCCGGGCTGGCCATCGGCTTTGTGATGCCCCCCCTGGCGGCCTATACCTACCGGGTGCAGAACGGCATGAACCTCTATAACGTGGGCTTTGCCTGCGGCCTGCTGGCCTTTGTGTGCGTGCCGCTGATGAGCTCTATGGGGGCGGACCCCACGGTGCACTACCGCTGGGCGGAGGGGTATGATCTCCCCTTCGGCGGGATGCTGGCCGGGCTGTGCCTGGCGCTGATCCTGGCCGGGCTGTTCCTGTGCCGCAAGCCGGCGTGGGCGGCCTGGGCGGGGTACTGCCGGCTGCTCCAGACCAGCGGCCGGGCCCCCAGCGACTATCTGCGAATGTTTGGCCCCGCCCCGGTGCTCATCAACACGGGGGTGAACGGTCTCATCGGTACGGCCTTTCTGCTGGTCATCGGCGGGGACCTGAACGGACCCACAGTGGGAGGGATTCTGACCATCATGGGCTTCTCCGCCTTCGGCAAGCACGCCCGGAACATCCTGCCGGTGATGGCCGGGGTGGCACTGGGGGGCTTTGTGATGCACTGGTCGCTGGACGACTCCGCCGTGCAGCTGGCCTGTCTGTTCTGCACCACCCTGGCCCCGGTGTCGGGCAGCTTCGGCTGGCACTTCGGGGTGCTGGCGGGGTTTCTCCACTCGTCGGTGGTACTGTACACCGGCTCGCCGGTGGCGGGCATGAATCTCTATAACAACGGATTTTCCGGGGGCCTGGTGGCCATTGTGCTCTACCCGGTGATCCTGTCTATTTTCCGGCACCGGAGACCGCTGGTGCAGAACGAGGACTATCTGGAGCATCTGGAGCACGACGAACCCGTCACGCCGCCGCCCCCCGGCAGCGAGATAAAGGAGGAGGCGGAGCATCCGACCGCCTCACACGATGGAAAGGAGCAAACACTATGAATCGAATCATCACCATCGGACGGGAATTTGGCAGCGGAGGCCGGGAGCTGGGCCGCCGCCTGTCGGAGCTGCTGGGCGTGGCCTATTACGACCAGGAGATCGTCCGCGAAATCTCCAAGCGGACGGAGCTGTCTGAGCGCTACATCCGCCAGATCGCCGAGCGCCAGCCCAGCGCGTCCTTCCCCATCAGCATCGGCCACAGCTTCTATTCCATCCCCAACCCCGCCTTGCAGCAGAGCATCTCTGTGTTCTCTGCCCAGCACAAGCTGCTCAAGGAGCTGGCGGACAAATCCGACTGCATCATCGTGGGCCGCTGCGCGGACTACATTCTCCGGGAGGAGAATCCCTTCCGCATTTTCGTCTACGCCGACCAGGCCAGCAAGCTGGAGCGCTGCATGGCCCGCCGCGCCCCGGAGGAGCGCCTGACCGAGCAGGAGATGAAAAAGAAAATGGCGGAGATCGACCGCAGCCGCGCCCGGTACTACGACTTCTTCAGCGACCTGAAATGGGGGGGCCGGGAGCACTATGACCTGCTGGTGAACACCTCCGGCAAGGACATCAAGCAGACCGCCCGGGCGGTTTATGAATATGTGAAGACCGTTTTGGCGTAACGTGGAGTTAGGAGTTAGGAGTTAGGAGTTAGGAGTTTCCTGGCCCTTTGGCCTCTGCGTCTTGTATGAGAGTGCGGGTGGGGGGAGTTCGGTTTTGCCTCTCCTCGACCTCCTCACCCTTGAA
>URTG01000181.1 GCA_900550705.1 uncultured Eubacteriales bacterium
TAACTGCGTTAAAATGTTATTGATTTAAGAAAAAGGGGACCCTGACGGTCCCCTTTCAAACTATCCCTCCCTCCGAATCCTTCGGCTGGAAGGACTTTTTCGACAGCCTGGCTTTTTCATTGACTTCCCCCAGCCGTTGCAGTATGATAGGCGTGTATACCATTTTTTATTCCACCCGATTCGTTTCGCCCGTTTGCCCCTGTGGTACAGGGGCCGCCGAGAACGCGGGAAACCAAACAAAAGGAGCGCTTCCGCTATGCTGACCCTCGAACAGTTCAAAGAGGCCCGGGCCGTCCTTCAGGGCGTGCTGCGGCCCACCCCCCTGATTCACTCTCCCTATCTGAGCAAACACTGCGGCAACAACGTCTATCTGAAGCCGGAGAATATGCAGGTGACCGGGGCCTATAAGATTCGAGGGGCCTACTATAAGATCAGCACCCTGACCGAGGAGGAAAAGGCCCGGGGCCTGGTCACCGCCTCCGCGGGCAACCACGCCCAGGGCGTGGCCTACGCCGCCCAGGCCGCCGGGGTGCGGGCCACCATCGTCATGCCCACCACCACTCCCCTGGTGAAGGTGAACAACACCAAGGACTACGGCGCCAACGTGATCCTCCACGGCGAGGTGTTTGACGACGCCGCCGAACTGGCCGCAAAGCTGGCCGAGGAGGAGGGCCTGACCTATGTACATCCCTTCAACGACCTGACCCTGGCCACCGGTCAGGGCACCATCGCCTATGAGATTTTCCAGGACCTGCCCGACGTGGACGTCATCCTGGTGCCCATCGGCGGCGGCGGACTGGCTGCCGGCGTGTCCACCCTGGCCAAGCTGCTGAACCCCAATGTAGAGGTCATCGGCGTGGAGCCCACCGGCGCGGCCTCTATGAAGGCCAGCCTGGAGGCCGGCCATGTGGTCACCCTGCCCACCGCCACCACCATTGCCGACGGCGTGGCCGTGAAGACCCCCGGCGACCTGGTCTTCCCCTATGTCCAGCAGAATGTGGACCGGGTGATGGCCCTGGAGGACGGCGAACTGGTAGAGGCCTTCCTGGACATGATGGAGCGCCACAAGATGGTGGTGGAGAACGCCGGTCTGCTCACCGTGGCCGCCCTGAAGCACCTGGACTGCAAGGGCAAGAACGTGGTGTCTCTGCTGTCCGGCGGCAACATGGACGTGATCACCATGGCCTCTCTGGTCCAGCACGGGCTGATCTGCCGGGGCCGGATCTTCACCTTCGCCGTGCAGCTGCCCGACCGGCCCGGCGAGCTGCTGCGGGTGGCCCAGGTCCTGTCGGAGAACAACGGCAACATCATCAAGCTGGAGCACAACCAGTTTGTCAACATCAACCGCCAGTCCGGCGTGGAGCTGCGGGTCACCCTGGAGGCCTTCGGCCAGGACCACAAGGCCCAGATCCTCGCCGCCCTGGAAACGGCCGGCCTCCACGCGGTGGAGACCGAGACCAACGACTTCTATACCTGATCGGCGGGTATTGCATTCTTCCTCTGCCGTCTGCCGGAGCCCCCGCCCCGACAGACGGCTATTTCAAAGCGGCGGACCGGCCGGGAACGGTCCCCGCCCCGGGGTCCGGAGGGGCGCGCCCCTCCTGCTCCGCTGTGCCATCCTATGCCCGCCGCCCCCGGCATGCCCCCACCCTGTTCGGAGCTGTGGTGAAGTCACGGTTTAAGAAATATCAAATTATGGAACTTGGAAAGAGGTCTTCCCTATGATCAAAATCGCGCCTTCTATCCTGTCGGCCGACTTCGGCCACCTGGCCCGGGACATCCAGCGGGTGTCCTCCGCCGACTACCTCCATGTGGACGTGATGGACGGGGCCTTTGTGCCCAACATCAGCCTGGGTATCCCCGTGGTCCAGTCCATCCGCAAGTGCACCGATATGTTCCTGGACGTCCATCTCATGGTGGACAAGCCCGTGCGGTATGTGGAGGCCTTCGCCAAGGCGGGGGCCGACCTGCTCAGCGTCCATCTGGAGGCCGACCACCCCACCCGCATTGCCGAGGCGCTGAAGCTGATGGGCCAGTGCGGCGTGAAGAAGGCGGTGGCTCTGCGGCCCATCACCTCCGCCAAGGCCATTCTGCCCTACATCGAGCAGCTGGACATGGTGCTGGTGATGACGGTGGAGCCCGGCTTCGGCGGTCAGGCCTTTATGGAGTCTCAGCTGGACACCATCCGGGAGGTCCGGGCCATCATCGACCGCTATAACCCCGCCTGTGAGCTGGAGGTAGACGGCGGCATCGCCCCCAAGACCGCCCCCCTGGTGGTGGAGGCCGGGGCCAACGTGCTGGTGGCCGGCTCCGCCGTCTACGGCAAGGAGGACATCCCCGCCGCCATTCAGGCCCTGCGGGGGTAAGTCCGCCCCAATTCGAACTCTGGAGGTCATTGCATGGAATACTTTCCCCCCGCGCTGGAAAATCTGGTGGAGCACTTTGCCAAGCTGCCCGGCATCGGCATGAAGTCGGCCCAGCGGCTGGCCTTCTATGTCCTGTCCCTGTCAGAGGAGGAGGCCCTCTCCTTTGCCCAGGCCATTCAGGAGGCCAAGTCCGCCATCCACTGCTGCCCCGTCTGCCAGAATCTGACGGAGGGAGACGGCCCCTGCTCCCTGTGCGCCAGCCCCAAGCGGGACCACGGGGTGATTTGCGTGGTGGCCGACCCCAAGGACGTGGTGGCCATGGAGCGCAGCCGGGAATATCACGGCCTGTACCATGTGCTCCACGGGGTTATCTCCCCCATGAACCATGTGGGCCCCGACGACCTGCACATCCGCTCCCTGGTGGAGCGGGTGGCCGCCGGCGGCGTGCAGGAGGTCATTATGGCCACCAACCCTGACACGGAGGGGGAGGCCACCGCCATGTACCTCTCCCGCCTGCTCAAGCCCTTCCATGTGAAGGTCACCCGCCTGGCCTACGGCATCCCCGTGGGCAGTCACCTGGAATACGCCGACGACGCCACCCTCATGCGCGCCCTGGAGGGGCGGCAGGAGATGTAAGACCAAAAAATGCTCCCACCGGATCGTTCCGATGGGAGCATTTTTTGCGTATGGTGTATGATGGTCCCCCATTTGCCACCCGCAGGGGCCGATGTTCCTTAATACATCGGCTCCACCGGGTCGTTGGGGATAATGATGGCCGCTATAATATAGGCCAGCACACCGCTGCCGCCTAAAATGCTGAACAGGGCCCAGCCCAGGCGGACCAGGGAGGGGTCCAGCTGAAAATACTCCGC
>URTG01000182.1 GCA_900550705.1 uncultured Eubacteriales bacterium
TAGGCCTTGCCACAACACCAATGGCTATTATTCTGACAGCTCCATTATTGGGATTAGGCTATGGGGCGGCCCAGCCGGCATTTCAAGCGTTAGCAATACAATCAGCACCTATTGAACGAGCCGGTGTATCAACGGCGACATATTTTTTAGCTTTAGTAGTAATTAGTGAAAGTTAGTTAAAAATAAAATGAACTAAAGTAATTGGAAAAAAGATGTTATACAATTTAAAACCTAAATTAATAAGGAATTGAGGCGTGCTTATGATGCTGTGTAGTGAATTTAAAATGAAGTTGTAAAAACAAGGTTTTTATATGTTGACGATTATTTTATTTGTGCTATACTTATACAAGTCGTTAGGACACAGCACAAACGATGAGCACAAAAAAACTTCTGAAAAAAGTTTTAAAAAGTGCTTGACGTAATGAGCTGAACTTGATAGAATAATCAAGTCGCCAGTTGATGAAACACTTCGACGAAGCTCCCCCTCATCCGCCCCCTCCGGGGGCACCTTCCCCCGGAGGGGGGAAGGCTGATCTTGCAGCAGGAGAAAACAACGATGAAATCAGTAACCATCTACACCGACGGCGCCTGCTCCGGGAATCCGGGGCCGGGGGGCTGGGGGGCGATCTTGCTCTATGGCCCCCACAAGAAGGAGCTCTCCGGGGGCGAGGCGCAGACCACCAACAACCGGATGGAGCTCACCGGGGTGATCCGGGCGCTGGAGGCGCTGCGGGAGCCCTGCGCGGTGGCGCTGTATTCCGACTCGAAATACGTCATCGACGGCCTGGCCAAGGGCTGGGCCAAGGGCTGGCGGGCCCGGGGCTGGGTGAAGTCGGACAAAAAGCCGGCGCTGAACCCCGACCTGTGGGGGCGGCTGCTGGACCTGTGCGACTATCACACCGTCACCCTGAACTGGGTGAAGGGCCATGCCAGCAATCCGCTGAACAACCGCTGCGACGAGCTGGCGGTGGCGGAGAGCCAAAAATTTAAGTAACCCGCCCCGGCAAACCGGAAAAGGAGAATGCAAATGAACGAATTTAAGGGAAGTCAGAGCTACGTCGCCGATCCGGAGCTGCTCCAGGCGGTGAACGTGGCCATGGTGCTGCAAAAGCCCCTGCTCATCAAGGGCGAGCCGGGCACCGGAAAAACCATGCTGGCCGAGGCGGTGGCCGCCGCCCTGGACAAAAAGCTGATGATCTGGAACATCAAGTCCACCACCAAGGCCCAGGACGGCCTCTATGTCTACGACGTGGTCCAGCGGCTGTATGACAGCCAGTTCGGCGGCCAGGGCGTGGACGACATCGAAAAATATGTGAAGCTGGGCAAGCTGGGCGAGGCCTTCTCCGCCGACGAGCAGGTGATCCTGCTCATCGACGAGATCGACAAGGCGGACCTGGAATTCCCCAACGACCTGCTGTGGGAGCTGGACCGGATGGAATTTTACATCCCGGAGACGGGCCGCACCGTCACCGCCCGTCACCGCCCGATCGTCATTATCACCTCCAACGCGGAAAAGGAGCTGCCCGACGCCTTCCTGCGCCGGTGCGTCTTCCACTACATCGACTTCCCGGACAAGGAGCTGATGGCCGAGATCGTCCGGGTCCACTTCCCCGACCTGGACCGGCGGCTGCTGGACCAGGTGCTGGAGGCCTTTTACCGCATCCGCCAGCTGCCCCAGGTGAAAAAGAAGCCCTCCACCAGCGAGATCATCGACTGGATACAGGCCCTGGTCCACGGCGGCGTAGACCCCAGCCGGGTGGTGAAGGAGGTCCCCTATCTGGGCGTTCTGCTGAAGAAGAACGAGGACATGGACGCCATGCGCCGGGTCTGGCGGTGAGCGATGTTTGCCGACTTTCTCTATCTCCTTCGGGGCAGCGGGCTGAAGGTGTCTCTCACCGAGTGGATGGCCCTGATGGAGGCGCTGGACAAAAATCTGCACCGGGCCAGCTTTTCCGGCTTTTATCAGCTGTGCCGCTGCCTGCTGGTGAAAAGCGAGGCGGATTACGACCGGTTTGACCGCTGCTTTCTGGAATATTTCAAGGACGTGCCCTTCCAGCAGGAGGTCTCTCAGGAGCTGATGGACTGGCTGAACCGGCCGGACGTGCTGAACGACTACGCCCGCTGGGACGAGGAGCAGGCCCTGAAAAACCTGGGCCTGTCTGAGGAGGAGATCCAGCGGATGCTCCAGGAGCGGATGCAGGAGCAGAACGAGGAGCACAACGGCGGCAATTACTGGGTGGGCACCCACGGAATGTCAGTCTTCGGCAACTCCGGCCTGTCCCCCAAGGGCATCCGGGTGGGCGGCGAGAGCCGGTATCACCGGGCCTTCCGGGTGGCCGGAGAGCGGAACTACCGGGATTTCCGCCGGGACAACACCCTGGACACCCGCCAGCTCCAGGTGGCCCTGCGGAAGCTGCGGCAGTTCTCCGGCCTGGTGGACCTGCCCCCCACGGAGTTCGACGTGGACCGCACCATTCAAGACACCGCCGACCAGGGCGGAATGCTGACGGTGCGCTACAAGCGCCCCAGGGAGAACACCGTCAAGGTCCTGCTGCTCATGGACTCCGGCGGCTCCATGGACTACTATGCCCAGCTGTGCTCCGCCCTGTTCCAGGCGGTGAGCAAGTCCGGGCATTTCAAGGACCTGAAGGTCTTCTACTTCCACAACTGCGTCTATGGCCGCCTGTACCGCGACCCCCTGCTCCTGTCCCGGGACAGCGTCACCACCCAGTGGGTCCTGTCCAACCTCCCCGGCGACTGGAAGCTCATTCTGGTGGGCGACGCCCAGATGGCCCCCTATGAGCTTCGGGGCGGCTACTACGGCTCCTCCGACCCCGACGGCCCGAGGAACGGCATGGACTACCTCCTCCGCCTCCGGGACCGCTACCGCAATTCCATCTGGCTCAACCCCAGCCCCCGCCCCACCTGGGGCCCCTACTGGTGCCAGACCTACGACGACATCGCCCGGGTCTTCCCCATGTTCCCCCTCTCCGTGGAGGGGATTGAGGAGGGGATGAAGAAGCTGCTGAGCAGGTAGGAGTTAGGAGTTAGGAGGTAGGAGTTAGGAGTTAGGAGTTAGGAGTTAGGAGTTAGGGAATCCTTGGGTGGAATCATGGGGACGGTTCCGGTGATTTCAGAAGGACGTTTTCCATCCCGCGACAACGGAAACGCGATCGGGAAATCATGTAGGGGCGGCCTGTGGCCGCCC
>URTG01000183.1 GCA_900550705.1 uncultured Eubacteriales bacterium
ATTCTTCCGCAATAAACATACTCGCCGGCATCCATCACCTCAAATAAATGCACATCGACACCATTGAAGCCGCTTTCTGCGAGCGTTGCATTTTGAGACCAGTACAAATCCTGGTCTCCGGATTTACCCATGCCTGTATAATGTAAAACTCCGCCTATCCATTTATCATGATAAAGGCCCTTTGTATAATCGGATACAATAACAAGCGTATTCGTTGTTCTTGAACGACGCATACCTCCCATATTTCCGCATTTGAATATTTTAACAATATCTGCGTTCTTTATAATTTGTCCTATTTTTAATCCGGGATTAAACATAAATACGCCCCCAATTCTTAGAATCTATCCCTCCGTCCATGAACTCCCTAAGTGGTCGAGTTACCGGATTGGTTGTCAGCTTTTTTCATGTCTCTGAAAAGCTCTTATTTCAAGCCTTTTTCAGCCACTCTTGACAGCAAACAGATCGTCTCCACATGCCCTGTTCTCGGAAAGAGGTCCGCTGCCTCGGCCTGCTGCACGTGATAGCCCTTCTCCCGCAGTCTCGCCACGTCCCGCGCCAGCGTGGCGGGATCGCAGGAGACGTAGACCAGGCGGGTGGGGGACATCTGGGCGATGGCATCGATGACTTCTTGGGAGATGCCCTTGCGGGGTGGGTCCACGCAGATGACGTCCGGCCGCAGGCCCCGGCGGGCCAGCTCTTGGGCGGCTTCCCCCGCGTCGGCGCAGAGAAACTCCGTGTTGGTCACGCCGTTGCGGGCGGCGTTGGCCTTGGCGTCCTCAATGGCGGCGGGAATGACCTCGGCGCCGATGGCTTTCCCGGCCCGGCGGGCCAGGACCAGGGTGATGGTCCCGATGCCGCAGTAGAGGTCTAAGACCGTCTCCGTCCCGGTGAGCTGGGCGAAGTCTAAAGCGCGGCCATAGAGGACCTCGGCCTGGTCCCGGTTGACCTGGTAAAAGGAGGGGACGGAGAGACGGAAGTTCAGGTCACAGAGGGTATCCTCCAGGAAATCCTGCCCCCAGAGGGTGTGGTACTCCTTGCCCAGAATGACGTTGGTCTTGGCCTGGTTCACGGACAGGACCACGCCCACCAGACCCGGTTCTGCCGCCCGGAGCGCCTCGATGAGCTTGTCCTGCTGGGGGAGCCGCTTCCCGTTGGCGATGACGGCGCAGAGGGACTGGCCCTTCTGATTGACGCGCACATAGAAATGCCGGATGAGGCCCTCGTGGGCCTTTTCGTCATAAGCCGGGACATGACAGTTTGCCATCCAGGCCCGAAAGGCGCTGCGCAGATGGGTGGCGGGCAGGGGTTGGAGGAGGCAGTCGGGGCAGTCGATCACGTCATGGCTCCGGGCGCGGAAAAAGCCCACGCGGGGGCCGTCTGCCACGGGGAACTGGATCTTGTTCCGATACCGGTCCGGCTGGGCTGCGCCGTGGATCACGGAGACCGCGCCGTCCCAGCCACCGATGCGCTGGAGGGCGTCCTGGACTTTCTGGCGCTTGAAGTTCAGCTCCTCTGCATAGGTCATGTGCCGCAGCTGACAGCCGCCGCACTTGGGGTACTGGGGACAGTCCGGGACCTGCCGGCCGGGAGACGGCTCCGTCACCTCCGCCACCCGCCCCCAGGCGGCGGACTTGCCGACCTTTAAGAGCTGCACCTGGCACAGCTCACCAGCCAAGGCACCCTTGACAAAAACGGCCTGCCCGTCCAACCGGGCCACGCCCTCCCCGGCGCTGCCGTAGCCCTCGATGCGGAGGGGATATACTTCGTTTTTCTTCGCTGCCATGGCTGCTGCTCCTTTTTGTGAGGTCTTGAACATCTGTTGGTATCCCCTAGTATACCACAAGGGGCCTTGGAGGGACAAGCGGGAATCTTGAAGCAGCTCGTTTGCGGGAAGTTTCGCGTCATCTTGCATTTCTGGGTCACTTCATTTTGCAGCGGGTAACAATTAGAACTTGCCGTTCTCATTCTGCCAAGTGGACTGATCTGCGATGGTCTCCATCACATCCCAATGCTCCGCGATCTTGCTGTTCTCTACCCGCCACAGGTCGTAATAGCTGGTAGGTTCGCCGCCGAAGGTGCCCTCGCTGACTGCCAGCACGAAGTTGCCCTGCGCCAGCACCAGGTGGACTTCGTCGTACACCATGGAGATACCCTGCTCCGCCATAGCGCCCAGTGCGGCGTTCAGGCCGGACACACCATCAGCGATGCCGGTGTTGTGCTGGATGTAGGTGTCGCCGTCGAAATAGTCAGGGGTCTTGTCCAGATTGTTGCCCTGCATCACATCATAGAGGAAGTCCTCCACCAGCTTGCGGTTTTCCTCCGTCTTGTCCAGATCGGTGATCTCCATCGTCCCGTCAGTCTGGGTATGGCCGGAGGGGTTCGGCTCCGCAGCAAGGGCAGTCAGGTTGTCCCAATGCTCGGCGATCTCGCCATCTTCATCAAAGCGGAAAATATCGAAGGCCACCTGCTCACCGGCACCGGCGAAGTTGTAGATGGTCTGGAGGAACACCTTGTCACCGTCCTCAAAAGCACGGATGTTGTTCACAGTGGTTTTCACATCGGCGGATGCGAGATATTCCACGGAACCGATAAAGGCATCCGCGCCGGTGCCATAGGCCAGATTGTGCTGGATGTAGTTCTCGTCCAGCAGCTCACGGGCAGTCTCCGTATCGCCGGAAGCGAAGGTGTTGATGAGTGCCAGCGCCTTCTCGGTCTGGCTCTGTTCCTGCTGGACAGGTGCAGTCTGCTGGGTGTTTTCAGCGGGCGTTTTGGTAGCAGCGTCCTTAGAGCCGCAGCCGGTCAGGATTGTTCCGATCATGGCAAGAGCCAGCGTGAGGGAAAGAATTTTTTTCATTTTGAGTAACCTCCTTGGTGATTGGGCTTGCTTTCGTTTGCCTCTGGCGTTATAGTAATACCGTAGCTCCGATTCGTAAAGTAAGCACAATATTGTGCCGTAGTTACCAAATAGAAACTAATGAGCAGTTACCAGAAAGAAACGATTGCGCCGTTACTGGGTTTTCCGGCAATTTGGCGCTTGAAAAATTTTTATGGAGGGTTTCAAATATGAGCGAAATGACCGCAAAAGCCGCGCTTCCCGCCTGCCCTGTGGAGACCACGCTGACCCTCATCGGCGACAAGTGGAAAGTGCTGATCCTTCGAGATCTGCT
>URTG01000184.1 GCA_900550705.1 uncultured Eubacteriales bacterium
GTTCGTACTGGGGAAGTAACGGCATAACGTTCAAAAAAAGAGAAGTATTTGCCTTTGACCGCAAATACTTCTCTTTTTTCGTTTTTGTCCGATTCAGCCCGCCGTTTTCTCTCGGAAAAAGATCCCTAGCTGCACCGCCAGCATGACCACCCAGCCCAGGCCGGTGGCCCAGGCGACGGCGTTCAGGCCCAGGGCGGGGACCAGCAGATAGGTCCCCAGCACCCGGCAGCCCACCTGCACGGTGGTGCACAGAAAGGTGACGTTCATCCGCCCCTCCCCCCGGTACCAGCCCACAAAGGAGTGGCCGAAGAAAGAGAGGAGATAGAATCCGCCGATGGTCCGCAGATAGCCCCCCGCCAGCTCCAGCGCCCGGGAGCCGTGCTCCAGAAACAGCCCGGCCAGCGCAGTCCCGCCCTGCCGGAGGACCAGGGCGAAGGCCACGCCCACCCCCACCGTCATGGTCATGCCGGCCAGAAAGCCCCCCATGGCCCGGTTTTTCTGCCCCGCGCCGTGGTTCTGGGCCGCGAAGATGGCGATGGTCTCGCACCCGCTGATGCCGAAGGCCTGGACAAAGTTTTCAATCCGGGTGGCGGCGGCAAAGGCGGAGATGGGGGCCGCCCCCACCGGGTCGATCCCGTTCACCGCCCCCTGGATCATCAGCTTGCCCAGGTACAGGCTGGACTGCTGCAAGGCCGCCACGGCGGCGTAGCTGCCCGTCCGCCCGGCCAGGGTCCGGTCGAAGCGCCGGTCCGCCCGTCCCACCGCCAGAAAGGCCCGGCGCGTCCGGATATACCAGACGCACAGCAGCGAGGACAGCAGCTGGGCCGACGCAGTGGCCACCGCCGTCCCCGTCACGCCCCAGCCCAGCACCGCCACCAGCAGCCAGGCCGCCGCCAGGTTGTAGCCCAGGGAGAGCAGCAGAAAGTACAGCGCCGCCTTGGTGTCCCCCACCGCCCGCAGGGTGGCGGCCAGGTAGTTATAGGTAAAGGTGAACAGCATTCCCACCAGCACGATCCGCAGGTAGCGGGCCGCGTCGTCCATCAGCTCCGCCGGGGTCTGGATCAGCCCCAGCAGGGGCCGCAGGAAAATCTGCCCCAGCACCACCGCCGTCAGGGTACAGCCCCCGATGAGCAGGGCGGAGACATAGAGCTGCTGCCGCAGCCGGGGCAGGTTCCCCTCCCCATAGAACTGGGCGACGAGCACCCCCGCCCCCATACAGGCCCCGGTGATGACATAAATGAACAGATTCATCACGCTCTCCGCCACCCCCAGGGCGGCAAAGGCCCCGCTGCCCAGGTAACGCGCCACCACCAGGGAGTTGATCACATTGTAGAGCTGCTGGAGCACATTGGCGCACAGCAGGGGCAGACACAGCCGCACCAGCTGGGGCACCATAGGCCCCGCCGTCAAAGAAAGGGGTTTTGACACAAAAAAGCCTCCTGAAGCAGGCCCTCCGCCGGAAACCGCCGGGTTTCGACGGGGGGCCTGTCCTATAATCATGCTGACACTGTAACCAAAAGGGGGAAACGCCATGTCCATCCGCTGCACCCAGCAGGGCCGCACCCTGCGGGTCCAGGTGTGGGGGGAGCTGGATCACCACCGCGCCCGGGAGACCATGCAGACCCTGGAGCTGGCCGTCGCCCAGGCCCGGCCCACCGCACTGCTCCTGGACCTGTCCGGCCTGACCTTTACCGACAGCTCCGGCATTGCCGTTCTGCTCCGGGCCCGCCGGCAGATGACCGAAATTCGCGGCACCCTCCGGGTGCTCCACACCCCGGAGCAGGCGCTCCGGGTCTTCCGCGCCGCCGGCCTGGAGCGGCTCATTCCGTTTGAAACCGAGGGAGAGGATACATAATGATTGTGGAAAATGAAGTCCGGCTGGAATTTCCCAGCCGCTCCGCCAACGAGAGCTTCGCCCGGACGGCGGCAGCCTGCTTCGCCGCCCAGCTGGACCCCACGCTGGAGGAACTCAACGACCTGAAAACCGCCGTCAGCGAGGCGGTGACCAACGCCATCGTCCACGCCTACCCCGACGCCATCGGCCGGGTGGCCCTGCGGCTCCGTATTCGCCCGGAGCAGGAGCTGGAGATCATGGTCCGGGACTGGGGCGTGGGCATCGAGGACGTGGAGCAGGCCCGCACCCCCCTGTTCACCACCGGCAGTGAGGAGCGGGCCGGCATGGGCTTTACCATTATGGAGAGCTTTATGGACTCCGTCAAGGTCCGCTCCCGCCCGGGCAAGGGGACCACGGTGACCCTCCGGCGCAAGCTGTCCCGCCGGATGAGCCGGTGAGCGGAACCGTCTCCTCCGCCGCCCTCCTCCAGGCCGCCCGTCTGGGGGACGATGCCGCCTGTGAGCAGGTGCTGGAGGAAAACAACGGCCTGATCTGGAGCATCGTCCGCCGGTACTACGGCCGGGGCGTGGAGCCGGAGGACCTGTATCAGCTGGGCTGTCTGGGCTTTCTGAAGGCCGTCCGGGGCTTCGACCCCGCCTTCGGCACCCAGTTTTCCACCTACGCCGTGCCCAAGATTGCCGGAGAGATCCGCCGCTTTCTCCGGGACGACGGCCCGGTGAAGGTCAGCCGCAGTCTGAAGGAGCGGGCGGCCACTATCTGGGCGGCCCGCAGCCGGCTGGAGGCCGCCCTGGGCCGGGAACCCACCCTGTCTGAGCTGGCCCTGGACACCGGCCTCACCCCGGAGGACATCGCCGCCGCAGAGACCGCCGCCGGTCCCGTCGTCTCCCTTCAGGCCGAGACCGGCGAGGGCGGCCTCACCCTGGAGGGCCTGCTCTCCGGCGGCAATGAGGAGGAGCAGCTGGTGGAGCGCCTGGCCCTCCGCACCGCCCTGCGCCGCCTGCCGGAGCGGGAGCAGCAGATCCTCCTTCTCCGCTATTACCGGGGCATGACCCAGACCGACACCGCCCGGGTGGTGGGGGTGTCGCAGGTGCAGGTCTCCCGGCTGGAACGGCGGGCGCTTGGGAAGCTGAGGGAGGAATTGCTGCATTAAGAGACGGGGGTGTTTCGCCTGCGGGCGAGCTACTTTCCAGTGATGGAAAGTAGCCAAAGATCACCGGGGCTGCGGCCCCGGACCCCGGGGGAGCCATCCGGAGGGGAAGCCTGGTGGGGAATCGACCGGCGCGG
>URTG01000185.1 GCA_900550705.1 uncultured Eubacteriales bacterium
GATATAAGGGGTCGCCTCCGAGAAAAGGAGGGCCATTTCTTCGTTTTTCATTGCTGTTCTCCTTCTCAGGTGCGGTAATCGCCGTTGATCTTCACATAGTCATAGGTCAAATCGCAGCCCCAGCACTCGGCGCTGTCCTCGCCCTCGTGCAGGTCCACGGCGATGATGACCTCCTGCTCCGACAGGATCTTCTTGGCCTGGTCCTCGTCAAAGGCCACGCCGTCCCCCTGCTTGCACACCAGAATTTCCCCGGCGGCAGAGCAGAAGGTCACGTCCACGTGCTCCGGGCGGAAGGGGGCCTTGGAGTAGCCCATGGCGCACAGCACCCGGC
Source organism: uncultured Eubacteriales bacterium (assembly GCA_900550705.1). Lineage (GTDB taxonomy): Bacteria > Bacillota > Clostridia > Oscillospirales > Oscillospiraceae > Lawsonibacter. Next base: position 332 of record URTG01000185.1, read on the forward strand.
CCCAGTTGGCATCCGCCCCGAACATGGCGGCCTTCACCAGGGAGGAGCCCACCACGGCCTTGGCCAGCCGCTCGGCGTTTTCCTCGCTGCGGGCGTTGGTCACCCGGCAGGTGACCAGCTTGCTGGCCCCCTCGCCGTCCCCGGCGATGGCCCGGGCCAGGTGGCGGCAGACATACTCCAGGGCGGCGAGGAAGGTCTGGTAGTCCTCATTCTTCCACTCGATGAGGGGGTTGCCCGCCATGCCGTTGGCCAGCAGGGCGCAGGTGTCGTTGGTCGAGGTATCCCCGTCCACCGTGACGCGGTTGAAGGTCCGGCCCACCACCTCATGCAGGGCGTCGGCCAGCATCTCGTGGGTGATGGCGCAGTCGGTGGTCAAAAAGGCCAGCATGGTGCCCATGTTGGGGTGGATCATGCCGGAGCCCTTGGCGATGGCACCCAGGCGGACCTCCTTGCCCCCCGCCTGGAAGGAGACGGCGATCTCCTTCTTCACCGTGTCGGTGGTCATAATGGCGGTGGCGGCGGAATCGGAGCCGTCGGCGTTCAGGGCGGCGGCGGCCTGGGGCACACCGGCCTCGATGGCGGCGATGTTGATGGTCTGGCCGATCACGCCGGTGGAGGCCACTACAAAGTCGCCGGGCTCCCGGCCGGTGGCCTTGGCGGCGGCGGCACACATGGCCTCGGCGTTCTCATGGCTCATGGGGCAGCAGGCGTTGGCGTTGCCGCTGTTCACCACAACGCCCCAGGCGGTGCCGTCCTCCAGGTGGTCCATGGTCACATACAGGGGGGCGGCCTTCACCCGGTTCAGGGTAAAGGTGGCGGCGGCGGTACACTCCTTCTGGCTGAGGATCAGCGCCAGGTCATTTTTATCGGGGCTGCTGTTGGCCTTCACGCCGCAGTGGACACCGGCGGCGGTAAAGCCCTGGGCGGCACACACGCCGCCTTGGATCTCCTTCAACATACGAAACACTCCTTCGTTCAGGGATTCAGACCGGCGGTCTGGGGGAATCCCAGCATAATATTCATGTTCTGGACGGCCGCACCCGAAGCGCCCTTGCCCAGGTTGTCAAACTGCGCGGTGAGCAGGGTCTGGTCCTCGTGGCCGGAGACGGTGATCTCCAGACTGTCCCGCCCCGCCAGGGCGGCGGCATACTGCCGGGGGGCGCTGCCGCCGAAGGGGTTCACCCGGACCAGCTCCTGCCCGTCGTAATAGGAGGCCAGCATCTCGCTGATGTCCTGGGCGGTGGGGGTGCCGCTGAGCAGCCGGTTGGGCAGCAGTACGCTGGAGCACATCCCCTTTTCAAAGTCGCCCAGCACGGGCAGGAAGCAGGGGGGATAGTCCAGGCCCGCCAGCTTCTGCATCTCGGGCAGGTGCTTGTGCTTCAGGGTGATGGAATAGGGGGCGGAGGAGGCCAGCAGCGGGTCCCGGTCCGGGGCCTCATACTCGGCGATCATCTTCTTGCCGCCGCCGGAGTAGCCGGTGAGCGAGTAGCAGGTCAGGGGGCAGTCCTTGGGAATGACCCCCAGCTGCACCAGCGGGGCCACGGTGGACAGAAAGCCGGTGGCGTGGCAGCCGGGATTGGCCACCCGGTCGGCAAACTGAATGCGCTGGCGCTGGCCGGGCAGCAGCTCGGCAAAGCCGTAGACCCAGCCCCCCGCCGTGCGGTGGGCGGTGGAGGCGTCGATCACCCGGGTCTTGGGGTTTTCGATGAGGGTGACCGCCTCCTTGGCGGCGGCATCGGGCAGACAGAGGAACACCAGGTCGGCGGCGTTCAGAAGCTTCTTCCGCTCCTCCGTGTCCTTGCGCTTGTCCTCGTCGATGAGCAGCAGCTCAATATCGTCCCGCCCACCCAGGCGCTGGTAGATCTGCAGGCCGGTGGTGCCCTCTTTCCCGTCGATATATACCTTGGGCTTGTTCATGGTATCCTACTCCCTTCCGGTTTCCCCCAGAAAAGGGGCCGGCGGGGGCAAGCCCCCGCCTGCGCATTTTATCCGGGAAGGAAGAGAACCGATGTATCACATAAAAAAGCGGGCCCTGGCCCTGGCGGCGGCGCTGTTGCTGCTGGCCGGATGCGGCAGCCGGGATGAGAGCCCGCTGGATCAGTCTCAGCCGTCACAGAGCGCAGTGAGCACTTCTGCGGCGGTCCGAGAGGAAGCGCCCGCCGCCGCCAAAAGCACGCCTCAGCCCCCGGCAGAGGGGAGCGGCGACAGCGCTCCAGGGCAAGAGGATGCCCCCCAGCCCTCCCAGGACCCAGACCAGTCCCAGCAGCCCGATCCGGGCCAGTCGGAACCCCAGGCGCAGGAGCCTCGGGAGGACCTGTTCTCCCAGCTGCCCCAAATCTTTGTCTTCTCCAGCGGCACTGGGGCCTGGTCCACCCAAGTTTCCATCCAGGCGGACGGGACCTTCACCGGCCACTACGAGGACACCGATGCCGGGGATACGGGGGACGGCTATGATGCCACCGTGTACCAGTGCGATTTCAGCGGCCGGTTCAGCCCTCCTGTGGAGAAGGGGCCCTGCATCTATTCTATGGAGCTGGAATTTATCCACCTGTACGATACCCCGGGCAACGAGGTCATCCGGGACCAGGTGCGCTATGTCAGCACCGACCCCTATGGTCTGGACAACGCCCAGGAGGTCATGCTCTACTGCCCCGGGGCCAAACTGGCCGACCTGCCGGAGTATTTTCTCCTGTGGACCAATCAGGGTCCCAAGGAAGAAGTGAGCCCGGAGGACACCCTGTCCTTTTATGGACTTTATAATGTAAATGAAAGCGAGGGCTTTGCCGGTTATAACGGCTGAGAC
>URTG01000186.1 GCA_900550705.1 uncultured Eubacteriales bacterium
GGGATGTCTCAGCTTTCGCAGGGCCTTGGCTTCGATCTGGCGGATGCGCTCACGGGTGACGTTGAACTCCTTGCCGACCTCCTCCAGGGTGCGGGTGCGGCCGTCTTCGATGCCGAAGCGGAGCTTCAGGACCTTTTCCTCCCGGGGGGTGAGGGTGGAGAGGACCTCCACCAGCTGCTCCTTGAGCAGGGTGAAGCTGGCGGCCTCGGCGGGCTCGGAGGCGTCCTCGTCGGGGATGAAGTCGCCCAGATGGCTGTCCTCCTCCTCGCCGATGGGGGTCTCCAGAGAGACGGGCTCCTGGGCGATCTTCAAAATCTCGCGGACCCGCTCCACGGGCATATCCATGTCGGCGGCGATCTCCTCGGGCGTGGGATCGTGGCCCAGCTCCTGGAGCAGCTGACGGGAGACGCGGATGACCTTGTTGATGGTTTCCACCATGTGGACGGGGATTCGGATGGTCCGGGCCTGGTCGGCGATGGCGCGGGTGATGGCCTGACGAATCCACCAGGTGGCGTAGGTGGAGAACTTATAGCCCTTGGTGTAGTCGAACTTCTCCACGGCCTTGATGAGGCCCAGGTTGCCCTCCTGAATCAGGTCCAGGAACTGCATTCCCCGGCCCACATAGCGCTTGGCGATGGAGACTACCAGACGGAGGTTGGCCTCGGCCAGGCGCTGCTTGGCCCGCTCGCCCCGCTTGATGGCCCGGCTCAGCTCCTTGGCCACATCGTCGGGGATGGTCTCGCCGGCCTTTTGCAGCTCCTCCAGCTGCTCCTTGGCGGCGGCACCGGCGGACATATCCTGGGCCAGCTGGACCTCCTCGTCGGAGGACAGCAGATTCACCTTGCCGATCTCCTTCAGATACATCCGGACGGGGTCATCGGTGCCGAAGGAGTCCACCATGGAGTTGGGGTCTACGATCTCCTCCTCGTTGATCTCCTCCATGGCCTCCAGCGGGGGGTCCACGTCGTCGGGGAGCTCGGGGATGTAGTCCTCGCCCACGGTGTCGATGCCCAGGTTCTCCAGGGTGTCGTAGATCTTGTCCATCTGCTCGGCGCTCAGGTCCATGCTCTCCAGCACGTCCAGCAGCTCGGAGGAGGAGAGGTTGCCCTTCTTCTTGCCCTTTTCAATGAGCTCGCTGAGCTTGTCGGCCCCCTGGATGTCGCCCACGACCTTCAGGATTTCGACCTTGCCGGCCTCCATGCGGGACTGAATGTCGGCCTGCTTGTCCATCTTTTCCTTCTGTGCGGCGGTGATGGTGTGTACCACTCCGGTTTTCTTTGTGCTCATGGTGTTTCCTCCATATATGCTTTCTTTTGCTGATATTTTTTCTGTGCGGCCAGCAGGACCTGGTCGTCCTCACCGGCGGTGCGGCGGAGCGCCTCTCCGCGGACGATGGATATGTAGTCCTGAATGGAGCGGCCGCTGTTGGCGGTGGACTCCGGCTGTGCGGCCACCTGGGCCAGATGGTCCATCTCCTCGCCGGTCAGGTCCCCGGCCAGGGCGGCCAGGTGGGTGCCCTGGCCGTCTTCGGCCCGGCGGCGGAGCAGGCCGAAGACCTTGCCCAGCAGGGGAGAGGAGAACTGCCCCTCGTCCACCGCCTCCATCTGGGTCACCAGGCCGGGGTCCAGCAGGAGCAGACGGATGAGGCCCTCCTCCGCCCGGGCGGAGCGGATGTTTTCATACCGCAGGCCCCGGGCCTTGGGCTGGAGCTGGCTGGCGGGGGTGAGCTCCTGGCGCTCCTGCTTTTTCTGGGCCTTCCGCAGACGGGTCCGCAGGGCGCGGTTTACCTCCTGGGCCATGGCCTCGGGGGTGACCCCGGCGGCCTGGGCGGCGTGACCGCCGTAGATCTCCCGCTCCACCGCGCTGCGGAGGGTGGAGACCAGCTGGGCGGCATCCTGCAAAAAGGCCACCTTTTGGGCGGCGTCGTTCAGGTCGTACTTTTTGCGGATCTGGTCCAGGCGGTAGTCCACCTGGTTTTCGCTCTGGTCCAGCAGCCGGGCAAAGGCGTCCCGGCCGTAGGCCTTGATGAACTCGTCCGGGTCCTTGGCCCCGGTGACCCGGAGGACCCGGACCTTGAGACCCGCCTTCTCTAAAATCGGGATGGCCCGCTGGGCGGCAGCCACGCCGGCCCCGTCGCCGTCGTAGGAGATAATGGCGTCCTTGAAGTAGCGGGAGAGCAGCTGGGCGTGCTCCTCGGTGAGGGAGGTGCCCAGAGAGGCCACGGCGTTGTCGAACCCCGCCTGGTGCAGGGCGATGGTGTCCATGTATCCCTCGGTGAGAATGACCCGGCCCGCCTTGGATTTTTTGGCCACGTTCAGGGCGAAGACGTTCCGGCTCTTGTTATACACCGGCGTGTCGGGGGAGTTCAGGTATTTGGGGGTGGAGTCGTCCATCACCCGGCCGCCGAAGCCGATGACGTTGCCTCGCACATCGATAATGGGGAACATCACCCGGTTGCGGAAGCGGTCGTAAATGCGGCCGTCCTTGTTGTTCACCGCCAGGCCCGCGTCCAGCAGGTCCCGCTTGTCGTAGCCCTGCTGGGCCAGCTCCTGGATGAGCGCGTCCCAGCGGTCGGGCGCGAAGCCCAGGCCGAAGCGGGTCAGCGTGCTCCGGCTCAAGCCCCGGCGCTGGAGGTAGGCCAGCCCCTCGGCCCCGGTGGGGCTGTACAGCCAGCGGTGAAAGGCCCGGGCGGCCTGCTTGTTGATTTCCAGCAGCTTTTCCCGCCGCTCCCGCATTCCGGTGGAGGGACCGCCGAAGTCGGGGACCTCCATCCCCGCCCGCTTGGCCAGCACCTCTACCGCGTCGCGGAAGGAGAGATTTTCCAGCTCCATCACAAAATTGATGACGCCGCCGCCCTTGCCGCAGCCGAAGCACTTGTAGATCTGCCGGTCCGGGACCACATGGAACGAGGGGGTCTTTTCGCTGTGAAACGGGCAGCAGCCCCAATAGCTGCTCCCCTTTTTGGTCAGGTGGACGGACTCAGACACCAGGTCTACAATGTCGGTCCGGGCCACCAGTTCATCCAGAAATCGCTCTGGAATGGGCACGGGAGTTCCCTCCTTTCTGCGATTCAC
>URTG01000187.1 GCA_900550705.1 uncultured Eubacteriales bacterium
GGGAAGGCTTTGCCCTAGCCTTCCCCCTGACAGGGGGAAGGTGCCCCCGCAGGGGGCGGATGAGGGTGACTTTCATGAGAGGCTAGGCACCAAAGGACTAAATAACTCCTAACTCCTCCCTCCTAACTCCTAACTTTCCCCCAAAACCGCCCCGCCCCAAGCAGTATACTAACCCCAAACCGAAAGGAGCGTGGCGATATGGGTGCGTGGCACGCGGAGAGCGGGGCGCAGGTGTTGAAGGAGCTGAACAGCCGCCCGGAGGGGCTGAGCCGGGGGGAGGCCCGGGAGCGGCTGCGTTCGGCGGGGCCAAACGAGCTGACGCCGCCGGGGCGGCCGGGGCTGCTGCGGCGGGTGCTGGGGCAGCTGAAGGACCCCATGGTTCTGGTGCTGCTGGGGGCGGCGGGGGTGTCTCTGGCGGCCAGCCGGGGGCGGGACTGGCTGGACGGGGCCATTATTCTGGTCATTGTGGTGGTGAACGGCATCCTGTCCATCACCCAGGAGGACCAGGCTCACCGGGCGCTGGAGGAGCTGCGGCGGATGTCCGCCCCCATGGCCCGGGTGCTGCGGGAGGGGCGGGAGGAGCGCATCCCCGCCGCTGAGGTGGTCCCCGGGGACATCCTCCACCTGGAGGCGGGGGACCAGGTGCCGGCGGACGGGCGGCTGCTGTCCTGCGCCGGGCTTCAGGCGGACGAGAGCGCCATGACCGGCGAGTCCCTCCCGGTGGACAAGCAGGCGGACCGGCTCCTGTCCCCGGAGACGGCGGTGGGGGACCGGAGCAATCTGCTGCTGGCCGGGTCTCTCATCACCCGGGGCCGGGGGGCCGCCGTGGTCACCGCCACGGGGATGGACACCCAGATGGGCCGCATTGCCGGGCTGCTCCTGTCCGGCGAGACCCGGGAGACCCCCTTGCAGCGGAGAATGGGGGAGATCTCCGCCGTTTTGTCCCTGCTGTGCCTGGCGGTGTGCGCCGTGATGTTCGGAGCGGGGCTGCTCCGGGGCAAGGGGTTCTGGGAGATGCTGCTCACCGCCGTCTCTCTGGCGGTGGCCGCCATTCCCGAGGGGCTGCCCGCCATCGTCACCATCGTGCTGGCCCTGGGGGTGCAGCGGATGGCGGGGCGGGGGGCCATTCTCAAGCGCCTGCCCGCCGTGGAGACCCTGGGCTGTGCCTCGGTGATCTGCTCGGACAAGACGGGCACCCTCACCCGCAACCGCATGGAGGTGCGGGAGCTGTGGGTCCCGGCGGGGGGGCACCGGAAGGAGGCCCTGCTGGCCGGCTGTCTGTGCTCCGATGCCCGCCTGATCCAGACCGGCGGCCGCCCCGTGGCCCAGGGGGACCCCACCGAGGCCGCCCTGGTGGAGGCCGCCGCCCGGGAGGGGCTGGATCAGTCCGCCCTGGAACGCCGCTGGCCCCGGACGGGGGAGGCCCCCTTCGATTCCGGGCGGAAGCTCATGTCCACTGTCCACCGGCGGGAGGATGGTGGCTGGACCGCCCTGGTGAAGGGCGCGCCGGACGTCCTTCTGGCCCGCTGCACCGCCGGACCCGGCGGCCCCCTGACCCCGGCGGACCGGCAGGAGATCGAGGAAGCCTGCCAGACCATGGCCCGCCAGGCCCTGCGGGTCATCGGCGTGGCCTGCCGGGGGCTGAATCTGCTGCCCCCGGGGCTGGAGCCGGGGGCGGTGGAGCGGGATCTGACCTTTTTGGGTCTGTTCGGCCTGATGGACCCGCCCCGGCAGGAGGCGGCCGCCGCCGTGGCCCAGTGCCGCCGGGCGGGGGTGCGCCCGGTGATGATCACCGGCGACCACCGGGACACCGCCGCCGCTGTGGCCCAGGCGCTGGGGATCTATCGCTCCGGGGATCTGATCCTCACCGGGGCGGACCTGGACTTTATGCCCCAGGAGGCCCTGGCGGAGGAGATCGGCAAGATCTCCGTCTTTGCCCGGGTGTCTCCGGAGCACAAGCTGCGGATTATCCAGGCCTGGCAGAGCCGGGGCCATATCGTCGCCATGACGGGGGACGGAGTGAACGACGCCCCCGCCCTGAAGGCGGCGGACATCGGCTGCGCCATGGGCGCTGCGGGCACCGACGTGGCCAAGGGCGCGGCGGACATGATCCTCACCGACGACAACTTCTCTACCATCGTGGCCGCCGTGGAGGAGGGCCGGGGCATCTACTCCAACATCCGCAAGGCCATCCACTACTTACTCTCCTGCAACCTGGGGGAGATCGCCGCCCTGTTTCTGGGGACCCTGCTGGACCTGCGGCCCATGCCCCTGCTGCCGGTGCAGCTGCTGTGGCTCAATCTGGTGACCGACTCGCTGCCCGCCCTGGCCCTGGGGGTGGAGCCGGTGGAGCGGGAGGTCATGGACCAGCCGCCCCGCTCCGCCCGGGCCGGGCTGTTCGACCGGGGCTTTACCCTCCGTCTGCTGTGGCAGGGGCTGATGGTGGGCGGCCTTACGCTGGCGGCCTATTTCCTGGGCATCGGCCCTTTGCAGAGCGCCGCCGGTCCCCGGGGAGCCAACACCATGGCCTTCGCCGCCCTGACCCTGAGCCAGCTGTTCCACGCCTTCAACGTCCGCAGTGAGGACCGCTCCCTGTTCCACCTGGGCGTTACCTCCAACCCCGCCATGAACCGCGCCTTTCTGGCCGGGCTGGCCCTCCAGCTGGCTGTGCTTCTTCTTCCGCCCCTCCGGGGCGTCTTCTCCGTCGTCCCTATGACCGCCGGACAGTGGCTGGCGGTGCTCCTGCTCGCCGCCGCCCCCGTGCCGGTGTGTGAGGGGGAGAAGTGGGTGAGAAATCGAGTTGGGAGGGGGGAGAAAGTTAGGAGTTAGGAGTGAGGAGGTAGGAGTTTTCTGGCCCTTGGGCTGGCGCTTCTTGTACGGGAGTCACCCTCATCCGTCGCGGCTTCGCCGCGCCACCTTCCCTACCCCTTTTGTCGCTGCGCGACATTTCCCCCTGACAGGGGGAATCGGCCCCCTGGAAGGGGGAAGGCTAACCCCTCCACCGCTTCGCGGTCCCCCTCCCTACCCCTTTTGTCACTTCGTGACATTTCCCCCTGATAG
>URTG01000188.1 GCA_900550705.1 uncultured Eubacteriales bacterium
GCGCGCGTCGAGGTGAAGTACGCGCGCAGAGAATTGACTACGATCACAAGGCCCAGGACCATCAGCAGAATGGCGATGATCAGCTGGAGGCCTTCCACCAGGAACACGGCAGTGCCGGCCTGATACGCGCCCACCAGGGCGATGGTCCGCTGCACCAGGGCCGTGCCGGTCACGCACAGCATGATGACCAGCGGGGGGAACAGCATCTTGTTGCTGCGGCCGGTGACCTTCAGGAAGACGCACAGGGTCACCAGGACCAGCGCGGACAGCAGCTGGTTGGCCGAGCCGAACAGGGGCCAGATGTTGGAGTAACCGATCTTGGTCAGGATATAGCCAAAGGCCAGGGTGATGATGGTGGAGAAATAGGTGTTGCACAGCAGCTTGCGCCAGCCCTCGGCGTGCTCCATGTCGTCCACGCTGAACAGCTCCTGGAAGCTCATACGGCCGATGCGGGCCACCGCGTCCAGACTGGTCAGCGCCAGGGCGGAGACGCACATGGTCATAAAGCACTGGGCCACATAGACGGGCACGCCGAACATCTCAAAGAAGCCGGCCACGCCGCGGCTGAAGATCTGGAAGGGGGTGCCGGCGGCGGGGGTGCCGTCCGCCGCTGCGGCAGCGCCGGCCACGCACAGGGCCAGAACAGCCAGCAGGCTTTCCAGCACCATGGCGCCGTAGCCGACCTTCAGCATATCCCGCTCATTCTCCACGGTCTTAGAGGACGTGCCGGAGGACACCAGGCTGTGGAAGCCGGACACGGCGCCGCAGGCCACGGTAACGAACAGGATGGGGAACAGGTTGCCCAGCTTCTCATTGTGGAAGCCGGTAAAGGCGGGCAGGTTCATGGTGGGGTGCGCCACAACCAGGCCCAGCGCCGCGCCCACGATCATGCCCACAAACATAAAGGTAGTCATGATGTCCCGGGGCTGCTTCAGCAGCCACATGGGCAGAACGGCGGCAAAGAAGATGTAGACAAAGGTGATATAGGTCCAGGTATCCTTCCCGGCGGTGATGGGCATCATCATGCCCAGCGCCAGGGCGGCCACGGTGCAGATCAGGGCCACCACGGTCTCCTTCCAGCCCTCCAGGTGGAACTGCTTCTGCAGCAGGCCGAAGACCATGGCAAACGCGATAAACAGCAGCGAGATGGTGCCCGCCGCGCCGTTGCTGCGGGCGGTCTCGGCCAGCTCGGTGACGCCGTCGGTCACGGTGTAGGCGTTAAACGTACCGGCCACCATGTCGGCAAAGGCGGCAATGACCAGCAGGGTGAACAGCCAGCAGAACAGCAGGAACAGCTTGCGGCCCAGCTTGCCGATGTACTTCTCGATGAGCAGGCCCATGGACTTGCCCTCGTTCTTCACGCTGGCATACAGCGCGCCGAAGTCGGTGACCGCGCCGAAGAAGATGCCGCCGATCAGAATCCACAGCAGCACGGGCAGCCAGCCGAACACGGCGGCCTGAATGGCACCGGTGACCGGGCCTGCGCCGGCAATGGAGGAGAACTGATGGCTGAAGACCGTCCAGCCGTTGGTGGGGACAAAGTCCCGGCCGTCCTCATATTTCTTCGCCGGCGTTACGGCCTTGGGGTCGATGCCCCACTTGTTGGCCAGCCAGCGGCCATAGGTCATGTAGGCGCCGCCCAGCAAAACGGCGGCAAGCAGGACCAATGCGAGTGTGTTCATTGTTTTCTCTCCCTTCGACATACAGCAACACGCCGCAGACAAAAAAATCTTCGTCCTCTGCCGGAAAGAGGGTACTCTCTTTCTCGGCTCGAAGACGAAGATCAAGCTCTCCGCGTTACCACTTCGTTTGCCGCCTGGGGCGGCCGCTCTGCCGCGGCGGAACGTCTGCTTCCAGACGGACTACCGCGAACCCGGATAACGGTGGGATACCGGCTATGGCTACTGGGGCGAACACGGCCCGTTCACACACGCTGCTGCTGGGGGATGGCCGTCGGTCCCGCCGCCGCTTCTCAGCGTTTCGCGGTTCTCTGTGGGTGGGCTTCTCCTCGGGTCGTTTCCCAGTCGCTGCATTTCATGTTGTTGTGGGCATACTTTACCCCCGGGAAGGGTAGGTTGTCAACCGCTTTTCTAAAAATCAGCGTTTTGGTTGTTTCATACAAATGCGACGGTCGATTTTTGTGGAAAACAGCAATTCGGCGCGAGACGGCCCTTCCCCCCGGCCTTCGTCAAACCGGGATACTTCTGCCGGGGGCAACTCCGTCAGACAGCCGGATTTCCTCTTTACATTTGAACTTTTTATAAAAATGCTGGACAGGGCCCGGGGGTTTGGATTATGATGTAGGGTAGTCAGTTTGGCGGCAGCTGTGGTATCTTACCAGAGCTTGTTTCTGCAAATGGATTCCGGGTTTTATGTAGGGGCGGCCTGCGGCCGCCCGCCGTGGACAGGCCTGGAATCGCGGGCGGCCACAGGCCGCCCCTACAGAATGTCAAGCAGTCTGCCGCTTGTTAAGTAAGAGGTACTTCCATGATCCACACCTTTTTCGGCGGGGTATTCCCCGCAGTACAGAAGAATAGCACCCGGCGCAAGCCCATCGCCCAGCTGAGCCGGCCCCCGGCCCGGGTGATCCTGCCCATGACCATGAGCGCCGGGGGCTGCGCCGCCCCCCTGGTGCAGGTGGGGGACCGGGTGACCGTGGGCCAGCCCATCGCCATCGACGCGGCCCAGCGGCTGCCCATCCACGCCAGTGTGTCCGGCCGGGTGGCGGACATCGCCCCCATGCCCCACCCCTGGGGCGGCGCGGGGGAGGCCATCGTGCTGGAAAATGACGGCCTGAACACCCCCTGGCCCGGCCGTCCCGCCCCCCTGGACCCGGAGACGCTGACCCGGGACCAGCTGCTGGAGCGGGTGCGGACCTGCGGCATCGTGGGCATGGGGGGCGGCGCCTTCCCCACCTGGCAGAAGCTGGAGCAGGCCGCCGGACACATCGACACCCTGATCGTCAACGCCGCGGAGTGCGAGCCCTACGTCACCGCCGACCACCGGCTGCTGCTGGAGCGCAGCGACCAGATCCTCCG
>URTG01000189.1 GCA_900550705.1 uncultured Eubacteriales bacterium
CCCGCCGTTGACCTGGCGGTTATCGTGCGGGCGGATAATATCCGCCCCTACACACGGCACCGGGCGTGCGCCAAAAAACCGCACCCCGCGATTGTTGCCCAGCCAGGCGCGCTCCTAAACAAGGGAAGCAAAAAGCTAACCTCACCCCTGCGGCAGAGTTACCGTTGCCTTAAACAGGTCCCCATCCACCGACAAAGCAAAGGTCCCGCCCTGCAGCTCGGTAAGACTGCGGGCGATGGACAGGCCCAGGCCGGAGCCCTCGGTGCTGCGGGACTCCTCGCCCCGGACGAAGCGCTCCATCAGCCGCTCGGGGGGGATGTTCAGCGGCTCCCGGGAGATGTTTTTCACGGACAGGGATACCTGCCCCTTGCCCCGGGTCAGGTCCAGATAGACCCGGGTGCCCTCCATGGCATATTTGGCGCAGTTGGACAGCAGGTTGTCAATGACCCGCCACAGGTGCCGGCCGTCGGCATATACCCAGGTCTCCCCGTCGGGGACGGAGGGGACCACGGTGAGGCGGCGGCTCTCCAGCTTTTCGGTCCACTCGCCCAGGGCCTGGTCCAGAAGCTGGGCCAGACCGATCTTCTCCCGCTCCACCCGGAGCACGCCGGTGGACGCCTTGCTGGCCTCCACCAGGTCCTCGGTGAGCTTTTTCAGCCGCTGGGACTTGCGGTCCAGCACCTCGATATAGGCCTGGGCGCTGGGGTCGGTCTGCTGGGTGGTTTTCAGCAGGTCCACATAGTTGATGATGGAGGTCAGCGGCGTTTTCAGGTCGTGGGACACGTTGGTGATGAGCTCGGCCTTGAAGCGCTCGCTTTTCATTTTCTCCTCCAGCGCGCCGGACAGACCGGCAGCGATGTTGTTCAGCGCCTGGGCGTGGGTCCGCAGGTCGCCGGGCATCCGCTGAACGTCGATCTGATAATCTAAATCCCCCTGGGCGATGGCCTCCGCCCCCTGGCACAGCTGGCGGAAGCTGATGGCCCACCGGCACAGGAGGACCAGCACGGCGATGTTCAGCGCCAGCCAGGCCAGGCCGGCAAACACACCCCCCTGTTGGTCCGTCAGCAGGAACAGCAGCAGATTCAGGAAGAAGTAGCACAGAAATGCCAGGATCGTCCGCCAGGTGAAGGGCAGGACCCGGACAGCCTGGCCGCTCCGGCGGCACAGCCCCCGCCAGAGACGGCACACCAGAATACTGTGCCCCAGGGTGCCGGTGCGGACCCGGACCACCAGGGTCCGGAGCAGCAGGGCGACGGCCAGCGCCAGAACGGTGCAGCAGGCGGCGCCTCTGCCGACCAACAGCCGATTTTCCCAAATGGGCAGCCGCGTTGCGTTCAGCACTTCGGCCATACTGCCGCTTACAAAAATGAGGCAGAGAGCGAGCACGGTGCCCAACGCCCACAGCACGATGTAGACCTCCAGATAGATCCGATCCTGCCGGGACGCGGTGACTTTGGCCGCACCGGTGCGCCAGCCCGCAGACCAGAGAATATAGCCCAGGCAGACCAGCGCGCCGAGCAGCAGCCCCAGCGCCGCGCCGATCCGGGGGAAGAATCGGACCTGCGCCAGGGAGATTTCCTGCTTGAGCCGGGCGAAGGAGTCACTGACCGGCGGGTCCTCCGCCACGCCGTATTCCAGAATATACTGCTCGTCGTCGGTGGAGTCCACTACGTTTTTTGACCAGCCGTAATACTGTGCGTAATAGCCGTAGCTGTCCAGAGGGTCGGCGGCATATTCTCCGGGCGTGACGCTGGCGTAGTGGACCTGGGCCGTCTGGGTCAGCAGGGTCTCCCCTTTGGGGAGATTGCTTTCCAGCACCTGGCCGCTGCGGTTGAGCAGGCGGTAGCGGTAGCTGGTGGCATCGGCAGAGGAGGCCGTCTGGAACTCCGCAATCGCGGCGCTCAGCTGCTGCTGTTCCACATAGCTTATGCTGCTGCTGTCTGCCGCAATGGAGTCGGTTACATTCGTCGCGACCCGGTCGCTCCATAGCTGGCACAGCTGCTGAAATTCCGAGCTGTCCTGCCAGCGGTCCAGACTCTGCCAGTTCAGAGAAAAGGCGGCCAGACTCCCGAAAAATCCGGCGCACAGGGCAAAAACCGCAAGCAGCAGCCAGGCCGCCGCCTTGGCCGCCGGATTGGTCCGTGTGGTGTTCATCCATTTCCCGCCTTTTCCATTTTATAGCCCAGGCCCCAGACCACCTTCAGGTATCGTGGCTCCGCCGGGTTGATCTCGATCTTCTCCCGCAGATGCCGGATGTGGACGGCCACGGTGTTCTCTGAGCCATAGGCCGGGTCGTTCCACACCTGCTCGTAGATCTGGGCGGAGGAAAATACCTGCCCGGGGTGGGAGAGGAGCAGTTTAAGAATGTTATACTCGATGGGGGTGAGGGCCACCGGCTCGCCGTCTACCGTCACCCGCTTGGCCCCGTCGTCCATGGCGATGGGGCCCACCGTCAGCTGGCCGGTACCCTTGTCCACCCCGCCCAGGCTGGTGTACCGCCGCAGCTGGCTTTTCACCCGGGCGATGACCTCCAGGGGGTTGAAGGGCTTGGTGATATAGTCGTCCGCCCCGATGTTCAGACCCAGAATTTTGTCCGAGTCCTCGCTTTTCGCCGTCAGCAGGATGATGGGCACGTTGCTGCCCTCCCGCAGCTTGGCCGTGGCCCGGATGCCGTCCAGCTCGGGCATCATAATGTCCATCAGAATCAGATGGACCTCGTTCTCCTTGGCCGCCTGAACGGCCTGGGCGCCGTTATAGGCTCTGATGGTATGGAAGCCCTCGCTGGTGAGATAAATATCCAGGGCAGAAACAATGTCCCGGTCGTCGTCGCAAATCAAAATCGTCGCCATGTCGCGTCACTCCTTGCCTTGCTCCATTCTCTTGGTAGCCTAAGTGTAGCACAGACTCCTTAAGTTGTGCGATAGTCTTTTTTAAGAACCGATGAATTTTTGCGGATTTCGGCAAAATTAAAAGTTTTCCACAGGGGGTGTGGAAAACTTGGAGGGGGATTAGA
>URTG01000190.1 GCA_900550705.1 uncultured Eubacteriales bacterium
ACATTTTCGCTGCGTTAAAATTGTGAGGATTTTAACGCAGTGAAAATGTTGTTGATTTCAAGGAAAGGGGACCCTGACGGTCCCCTTTCCAACGATCCCTCCCTCCGAACCCTTCGGCTGGAAGGACTTTTTCGACAGCCTGGAATCTCTCTCACCGATTCTCCACCACCGTCAGCGCCCCGTCCAGCAGCTCGGCGGCATCCCCCAGGGTGAGGGCGGCGTCCATCTCCTGCCGCTGGGCCGGGGAGAGAATGCCGCAGGCGGCCAAATCGGCGGCGGCCTGGGCCGCCCAGTGGCCCTCCGCGCCCCCGGCGAAGGTCTCGACGGGCGCCTGGGCCAGCCCCAGCAGCCGGTCCAGCATGACGGCGGCCTCCCCCCGGGTGATGGGGCTGGCGCTGTCAAACACCGGCGCGCCGCCCTCGCTCCGGCTGCCCCGGATGGCCCCGGCCCTCAGCGCGGCGGACACCGCCCCCTTGGCCCAGGCGGGGATGCTCGCATCGTCGGCAAAGGCCGTGAGGGTGACCCCCTCCATGGGTTCCAGCCCCACCGCGTCCAGGGCCATGGTCAAAAACCTGGCCCGGTTCACCCCCTGCTCCGGGCAGAAGAAGGACTCCTTCCCCATTTTCTGCCCCACATAGACGCCCCGCTCCGCCAGATGGATGGCCGCCCTGTGCAGGGGGCTGTCCGCCAGGTCGGCGTAGGTCACCTGGGTCCGGGGCCGCTCAATGCGGACGGTAACGGTGGCCTCCTCCGAGCGGTTCCCCTCCGGGTCCACCGCCACATAGGTGAAGGAGTCCCGCCCCGTCTTGTTGGCGTAGGGGGTGTAGACAAACCGGCTGGAGCCGTCCTCCGGCAGGGTGATGGCCCCCCGGGCCGGGTGGGAGGTGAGCTGAAAGCGCAGGGTCTCTCCCCCGCCCGCCGCGTCAAAGTAACCGGTGACGGCGATGTTCCGATAGGTGGACAGGTCCATATTCCGGGCAATGGGCACCTCCGCCGCCGGGTCCTGGAGCCGTATCGTCACCGTGGTCACCCGGCTTTTCTCCCCGGAGGAAAAGGAGGGCAAGAACGTAAAGGTCGTTTCCTTCACAGTGATTTCCTGGGCGGTCTGGAACCGCAGCCCCGCCAGGGCCGTCCGGTCCACCACCGTGCCCACCGCCAACGGCTCGCCCCCCAGGGCCAGAAGCCCCGCCCCCGGGTCGGGCAGACTTTGAATGGCAATGCTGTTCAGCGTGGCCCTGTTCCCCGTCTGCACCACAAAGTCCTCCGCCGCAAAGGCCAGAATGTCCCCCGGCGGGACCGTCTTGGTAAAGTCCTCCACATAGGGCACGCGGCTGCCCCGGTCCCAGAACCATGCCCGGGCGGGCAGGGCCATCCCTCCGATGAGCGCCGCCGCCAGCACCGGGGTCAGCAGACGGCACACCGCCAGTTGTCGTTTCATAAGCTTCCCTCGCTTCCCGATTCGATGGCCTTAGTATCCGCCGTCACGGCCGGTCTATCCCTGGAAAATTCGGACAAAAAAGCGGGACAGGCCGCCCGAGTCAGAGCAGCCTGTCCCAAAGAAAGAGAGGGAAATCTAATTTATCGGATGGCCTGGAACGCCTGGTCCAGGTCGGCCAGAATATCGTCGATGTGCTCAATGCCGATGGACAGCCGGATGGTGCTGGGGCGGATGCCCTGGTCCAGCAGCTCCGCCTCGGTGAGCTGGGAGTGGGTGGTGGTGGCGGGGTGGATGACCAGGCTCTTCACATCGGCCACGTTGGCCAGCAGGGAGAAGATTTTCAGATGGTCGATGAACTTGTGGGCCTCCTCCTGCCCGCCCTTGATGTCAAAGGTGAAGATGGACGCGCCGCCGTGGGGGAAATACGTCTCATACAGGGCGTGGTCCGGATGGTCGGGCAGCGAGGGGTGGTTCACTCGCTCCACCTGGGGGTGGTGGCTCAGATAGTCCACCACCTTCTTGGTGTTCTCCCCGTGGCGCTCCAGCCGCAGGGACAGGGTCTCAATCCCCTGGAGCAGCAGGAAGGCGTTGAAGGGCGAGATGGCCGCGCCGGTATCCCGGAGCAGGATGGCCCGGATATAGGTCACAAAGGCGGCGGGTCCCACCGCGTCGGCAAAGGAGATGCCGTGATAGCTGGGGTTCGGCTCAGCAATGGGGGCATAGCGGCCGGAGGCCTTCCAGTCGAACTTGCCGGAATCCACAATGATGCCGCCCAGCGAGGTGCCGTGGCCGCCCAGGAACTTGGTAGCCGAGTGGACCACGATGTCTGCCCCGTGCTCAATGGGCCGGATGAGATAGGGGGTGCCGAAGGTGTTGTCAATCACCAGGGGCAGCCCGTGCTTGTGGGCGATGGCGGCAATGGCGTCGATGTCGGGAATGTCGCTGTTGGGGTTGCCCAGGGTCTCCAGATAGATGGCCTTGGTGTTGTCCCGGATGGCGCCCTCCACCGCGCTCAGGTCGTGGGCATCCACAAAGGTGGTGGACACGCCGTACTGGGGCAGAGTGTGGGCCAGCAGGTTGTAGCTGCCGCCGTAAATGGTCTTCTGGGCGACGATGTGGTCCCCCTTCTGGGCCAGGGCCTGGATGGCGTAGGTGATGGCCGCCGCACCGGAGGCCACCGCCAGAGCGGCCACGCCGCCCTCCAGCGCCGCCACCCGCTGCTCCAGCACGTCCTGGGTGGGGTTGGTCAGCCGGCCATAGATGTTGCCCGCGTCGCTCAGCCCAAACCGGGCCGCTGCATGGGCGGAGTTGTGGAACACATAGGAAGTGGTCTGGTAAATGGGCACCGCACGGGCATCGGTGGTGGGGTCGGCCTGCTCCTGGCCCACGTGCAGCTGAAGGGTCTCAAAACGATAATTCTGGTTGCTCATAGTGATATATCCTCATTTCTGTGAATTTTTTGATGAAAAAACCGGGGCCGCAAACGCACCTCCCGGACAGAACATAAGGACAGCTTCTGGCTTTGTACCCCATTTACGCCGCAACGGGCCCCGTAAGACGCCCGGTCCTCT
>URTG01000191.1 GCA_900550705.1 uncultured Eubacteriales bacterium
GCCGCAGCCCCGGTGATCTTTGGGTACTTTCCATCATTGGAAAGTACCTCGCCCGCAGGCGAAACTTCCCCACCCCGCCCGCAGGCGGAACACCCCCCGTCCCCCAGAAAAGCCGATATTACCTCCCCGGTACCTTCACCTTACAAGAGCACCCGATCCCCAAGGCGTCCGGCCCGATGTGACAGCACACGCCCAGGGACAGCGGGTCGCTGAGGACGTCCAGACCGGGGAAATAGGTGCGGATCTCCTCCACCCACTGGGCGGTGACCTCCTCCGGGGCGCTGGAGGCGGCCAGGAGATAGATGTCCCCCGCCTCGTACTCCGCCTTGAATTCGGTCTCCAGGGCCTGCTTCATGGCCTCCAGAGTGGCCTTTTTTGCCTGGGTGAAGCCCCGGCATTTTTTATAGGTTTGCAGCAGGCCCACGGTGAGCTGGAGCACGGGCTTGATGTTCAGCAGTCCCCCCACGGCGGCGGCGGCGCCGGAGATACGGCCCCCGCGCTTGAGAAATTCCAGGGTGTCCATGGCGATGTAGACCTGAAAGCGGGTGCGGTTTTCGTCCAGAATGTCCCGGATCTGGGCGGCGGAGCAGCCCTGCTGGGCCAGCTCCAGGGCGTCCAGCACGGAGCGGTGCTGGGGGGCGGAGACGCGGCCGTTGTCCACCACGAACACCCGGCCCCGGTAAGGCTCCTCCCGGGCCAGGAGCATGGCCCGCTCGCAGGAGCCGCTGAGACCGCTGCTGATGGGGATGTAGACGATCTCGTCATACTGCGCCAGCGCCCGGTCCCACAGGGCGGTAAGCTCCGCCGGGGTGGGCTGAGAGGTGCTTACCTTGGCCCCGGACCTCAGCGCCTGGAAAAACTGGGTGCGGGACAGGGTGGTCCCCTCGTAATAGCACTGTCCGTCGATAAAAAAGGGCATGGGGAGCATAAAAATGCCCAGACGCTCCGCCTCTTGAGGGTGGATGCTGCTGTGACTGTCTGTAACGACTCCGACTGTTTTCATCTGGATCTCTCCATCCGTAAAGATTCTCCCAATTTGCGGCGAATGGGGCCCGAAAAAGAGCTGGGAGTAAAACGTGCCCTCACCGGTCCCGCCAGACCGGTTGGGAAAATGACAAGTTGTCATGTGTATGCAGACAATCATTATACCCAAAGTCGGCCCGAAGTCAACCAAATTCGGCGCGGGGAAGCCGTGACAAATTCCGGACAAAAGGGCTATAATAGAGGAAAACAAGGAGGCGAGCCCATGGACGAGACAGCACAGGTGAAGATCGTGGCCCACATTCGCAGCGATTTTCAGCAGAAGTTCGGTATCCCCCGGCAGAGCGGGCTGGTAGACGCGCTGGAGGCGGACATTATATTCACCCCGGAGTTCCGGGACCCGGAGGCCCTGCGGGGGCTGGAGGGATTCTCCCATCTGTGGCTGATCTGGGAATTTTCCCAGGCCCGGCGGGCCAAGTGGTCCCCCACGGTGCGGCCCCCCCGGCTGGGAGGCAACCAGAGAATGGGGGTGTTCGCCACCCGCTCTCCCTTCCGGCCCAACCCCATGGGACTGAGCTGCGTGAAATTAAAGGAGGTCCGCCTCCACACCCCCGACGGCCCGGTGCTCCGGGTGGCGGGGGCCGACCTGCTGGACGGCACCCCCATCTATGACATCAAGCCCTATCTGCCCTACGCCGACTGCAAGCCGGAGGCGGTGGGCGGCTTTGCCAGCGCGCCGAAGGAGGCCACGCTGACGGTGACCCTCCCCCCGGAGCTGGAGGAGAAGGTGCCGGAGGCGAAGCGGGCCGCCCTGCGGGGCGTGCTGGCCCAGGACCCCCGGCCCTCCTACCAGGACGACCCGGAGCGGGTGTACGGCATGGGCTTTGCGGGGCTGGACGTGCGCTTTCGGGTGGCGGGCGGCCGCCTCACCGTGGTGGAGGTAAACCCGGCGGAATAACCCGGCAGCTCCCGCATATCCTGTGCCGAGGAGGCGGTGCAGGTGCGGGACAAGCGGCAACGAGACCCCCTGTGGGGGGAGCTGGGGCGGACGGCGGCCCTGGGGGTGGTGCTGGCGGCGGTGCTGCTGGCCCTGCCCCTGCTGCTGGGGCTGGGTCCGGCCCGGACGGGGACGGCGGGGGAGGACGCCCCCTCCGCTCCCCCCGCCGCCCCGGCGGAGAACACCGCCCTTCGGGACGCGGGGGAGAGGGTGCGGCTCCTCCAGGCCGACGGCAGCGTGGAGACGCTGACCATGGCGGACTACCTGTTTGGCGTGGTGGCGGCGGAGATGCCCGCCTCCTTTGAGCTGGAGGCGCTGAAGGCCCAGGCCTGCGCCGCCCGGACCTACGCCGCCCGCCTCCGGTCAGACGGCAAGCACGATGGGGCCGACCTGTGCGGCGACAGCGGCTGCTGCCAGGCCTATCTGTCCCCCGATGCCGCCCGGACCCGCTGGGGACGCAGCGCCCGGACCTATGAGAAAAAGCTGACCGCCGCCGTGGCGGAGACCGACGGCCTGGGGGTGCTCTCCGGCGGGAAGCCCATCCAGGCGGTGTTTTTCTCCTCCGCCCCGGGGCAGACGGTGGATGCGGCGGCGGTGTGGGGCGGCGGGGTGGACTACCTGAAAAGCGTGTCCAGCCCGGAGGGGGACGAGGTGCCCAATTACCACAGCCGGGTGGAGCAGTCCGCCGACCAGGTGCGCCAGGCGGCCCAGGGGGCCTATCCGGCGGTGAAGCTGTCCGGCGACCCGGCGGGCTGGTTCGGCCCGCCCAGCACCGACGGGGGCGGCACCGTCCTCTCCCAGTGCCTGGGGGGCGTCACCCTGACGGGCAGCCAGCTGCGGCAGCTGTTCTCGCTGCGCTCCGCCGCCTTTACCGTGGCCTGGGAGGGCAGCCGGTTTGTCTTTTCCGTCACCGGCTACGGCCACGGCGTGGGCATGAGCCAATACGGTGCCAACGCCATGGCAAAGGAGGGCAAGACCTTCCGGGACATCCTCACCTGGTACTACTCCGGCACAGAGGTGGGGGC
>URTG01000192.1 GCA_900550705.1 uncultured Eubacteriales bacterium
GTTTGTTACCCAGCCTTCCCCTGGGGGAAGGTGGCACGGCGAAGCCGTGACGGATGAGGGGAGCGTGTTAGGGCCTAGAGCAGAAACGCTATCAGCAGGCAGTTTCACAATGGCTCCCCTGAAAGGGGAGCTGTCCGCGAAGCGGACTGAGGGGTTCCGTCTTACTTCAACCCATCAATCACCCTCCGCAAATACTCCGCCGACTGCTTCATGCCTACCGCGGCGTCGGGGATGTCCTGGGGGTGCCAGCGGCGTTCGTATTCCAGGGACAGCCAGCCGGGGGAGCCCCGGTCCTTCATGGCCTGGAGGATGTCCGGCCAGGGGATCACGCCCTCGCCCACGATCCGGGTGGTGACGTTGCGCTCCTCCTCCTTGGGGTGGGACACATCGGAGGAGGTGAACCCCCCGGCGTTCTCCCGGAACACCAGGTCCTTTACATGGGTGTGACAGACCTTTTCATACTGGATGGGCAGGGCCTCCTGCCAGGACTCCTTGCCGGTAAAGGTCAGGTTGGCCTGGTCATAGAGAATGCCCACCGCCGGGTGGTCGATCTCCCGGGCCAGAGAGATGCTCTGGGCGGCGGAGACCGTCATGGTGTTGAAGTGGTTTTCCATCACCAGCTGCACCCCCGCCTTGCCCGCCCGGTCGCCCAGGCGGCGGAGGCTGTCGATGAGGGCGGCCCGTTTGGCCCCGTCGGGGTCGGTGTCGGTCTGGGCGTAGTTGCCGGCGTAAATGCGGATGAACCTGGCATCCAGCGCCTGGGCATAGTCAATGACGGAGGACAGGCCCAGAATTTCGTGCTCCCGCACCTCTGGGTCCAGGTCGTTAAACCGGGAGTAATAGGGGGTCAGCGCGATGAGCTTCAGCCCCAGCCGGGCGGCCAGGCCGCCCACCGCGTCCAGCGTTTTGCTGTCACACACCTGGGGCAGGGCGCAGCGGTAGCCGTCCTGCACGACAAGCTCCGCGCCGTCCAGCCCGATGTTATGAAACAGCTCCAGCGCCTGGGCCACGGTATACTCCGGGGTGCCCATGGTGTGGCCTGCAATGGGGAACATGGCGCTCACCTCATTCCAGGCCGGGCAGTCCGGCGGTGGTGAGGATACGGTGCATCAGCTCCTGGGTCTTGTAGGCGTCTGCGCCGCTGGTCAGGGGCTGCTTGTCCTCCTTTAAGCACTGGAAGAAGTGGTCCACCTCCTGGGTGAAGCCCATCTTGTCAATGACCTTGGCCCAGCCGTAGGCCAGGGGGGTCATGGTGGTGGTGTGGGACTGCTCCCCATCGGTCACGGTGACGGAGTCCGGGCAGTTGACCAGCACGCTCTTGTTGTGGCCGTGCATTTCCAGGGTCTCCACCCACTGGCCGGAGGCCCGGTCGGCCACCAGCATGGCCACGGAGCCGTTTTCAAATTGCAGCTGGGCGGTGGTCAGCGTCTCATACAGGGGGTCGGTGAACCTGGAGTTGGCCTCTACCTTGGTGCACTCGCCGCAGAAGTAGCGGAGAATATCCACCATGTGGATGGCGTTTTCCAGCGTGGCCCGGTACTCGCTGGCCGGGCGGTTCTTCTGGGCGATGATCACATCGGGGGCCAGCTGGCCGTAGACCTCCTTGGCCTTGCGGTACACCGGGGCGTACCGGCGGTTGAAGGCGATCATCAGCTTTTTCCCCGTGCGGGCGGAGGCGTCGGCCATGTCGTAGGCCTCCTTCAGAGTCATGCCCATGGGCTTTTCGCAGAACACGTCCACCCCGGCCTCCAGCAGCCGGACCACCTGCTCGGCGTGGACCGTCTTGGGGGAGAGGACGAAGGCGCAGTCCAGGCCCAGGTCCAGCAGCTCGTCCATGTTGTGGACGGCGGTCTGGATGGCGTAGCTTTTCTGGGTCTCCTGCACGCTCTCAATGTGCTGGGCAAAGGCCCCCACCATCTCCACATCGTCCCGGGCCGCCAGAATGGGCAGGTGGGCGATGTGGGCGATGGAACCCACGCCGATCAGGCCGGCGCGATATTTTTTTCCTTCCGACATCTCCTGACCCCCTCTCAGGACTTGGCCAGGAAGCCGCCGTCCACCGCGATGGTGAAGCCGTTGACGTAGTCCGAAGCCTCGGAGGCCAGGAAGATGGCGGCGCCCGCCAGGTCCTCGGGCACGCCCCAGCGCTCCATGGGGATGCGGGTGTTGGTCTCTGCCATGCGGGAGGCCTCGCTCCGCATGGGGGCGGTCATGTTGGTGATCATGTAGCCGGGGGCGATGCAGTTGACGTGGATGTTGTACTTGGCGGCCCACTCGTTGCACATGTGCATGGTGATGTTCCGCACGGCGGCCTTGCTGGCGGTGTAGGGGATGACCTTGATGCCACCCTGGTAGGAGGTCATGGAGCCGATGTTGATGATCTTTCCGCCGCCGCCCTGCTTGATGAACTGCCGGGCCGCCGCCTGGCACATGAAGAACAGGCCGGTGAGGTTTACATCCAGCACGTCCTGCCAGTCCTTGCGGTCGATGTCGATGGCCATGACCCGGCGGGTGATGCCCGCGGCGTTGACCAGGATGTCCACCTTGCCGAAGGCCTTGACGGTCTCCTCAATAACCTTCTCCGGGGTGGATTCCTCGGCCACGTCCAGCCGCAGGTTCAGATACCGGCGGCCCAGGGCCTCCACCTGCTGGCGGGTCTCGCTGTCGTCGGAGCGGCCCACGCAGACGATGTCCGCCCCGGCTCCGGCCAGGCCAATGGCGATGCCCTGCCCCAGCCCCCGGGTGGCCCCGGTCACAATGGCTACCTTTCCTTCCAGACTGAATTTTTCGAATGTTGTCATGTGATGTCACCTCGTGAAAATGCTTTGCTTTGAAATTTACACTCATTTTCATAAAAATGTAAACGTCTTACTGTGATTGAAATACTATCAAATTCAGAGCCGGTTGTCAATCTTTATGTTCTTGTCGTGCTTCACTATCTTGCAGGGCGAAAACTGTGCAAAATGACCAAAGCCATCGCCGGAAGGACCGGACAAGGG
>URTG01000193.1 GCA_900550705.1 uncultured Eubacteriales bacterium
GGAGATCAACGAAATTCTGGCGGAGACCGGCTATCTGCGGAGGTAAGGGAACATGAAAGCACTGCCAAAACACTGCCTGCCGCACCATGCGGTGCTCCTGCTGGTCTATCTGTCCGCGCTTTTTCTCACAAGCCGCGCGGCCAACCTGCCCAACCTGTTTTACATGGCCTTCAACGGCCTTGTGCTGGGGCTGAGCGCCGCCTATCTGCGCCGGGACTTTGACACGGACCTCTTCAGGCTGAAGCGGACGCCGCCAACGTGGTCCGGCAGGTTCTGACGGGACTGGGGTTGGGGTGCCTGCTGGCGATGGTTTTCGCGGGCGTCGCCATGCTGTTCGAGGACATTTCGCTGTTTCCCCGGCTGGGCATACAGAATGTTGCCAGCTTCATCCTGGTGCAGATGATCGTTGCATTGGCTGAGGAGGCGTATTTCAACTACTACCTGTACGACACCCTGATGCGGCTGTTCAGAGGGAAAGCCGTGTGGAGCATGGCGGCTGCGGCCGCGCTGTTTGCCGGGGTACACTGGGCGATGAACGGCAGCGTGAAGCAGGTGGTCATCGCCTTTGACATCCGTCTGGCCGCCCTGCTGGTCCGGCAGATAATCCGCCGGGACAACGCCTTTTACATCTGCGCCGGGATGCACTTTTTCTATAACCTGATGGTATTTTTTGTGATTTCCATCTGATGGAGGAGCACAGGCTCCACTGGTACGAAGCATAAGATTCTGCATGATAAGGCTCTGTTTCAGCGGGAAATGGAGGCGCTGATGGAGCGAAGCAAGGAGGCATAAGAATTAGGAATGTGGAGAAAACAAAATAGAAAATTTTCGCTTTATTTCCGAATCATGGGCTTAGTGATGCTAATCGTGGGCATCGGCCTGATTGTCGACGGAATCGGCAACTATGTTGATCAATCCCGCCAGAAGGACTGGATCACTACATCGGCCACGGTCACAGATGTCTCCAGCGAAGAAGGCAGTTCCTCGTCACTACATAACAGCCACATTACCTACTACATCATGACATATGAGTATGTCGTGGACGGGAAAACCTATACGGGCAGCACAGGACGTATGTCATCACCCCGCCTGGTCGGTGATACCATTACCGTGAAATACGACCCGGAAATGCCGGAAGAGAACACGGCGATTCTCTCTCCCAATACCCGTGATCTGGTGGTACTTCTGATTTTGGGAACGGCTATCGCAGTGGCGGGCTTTTTTCTCTCTGGGATGCCGGAGTTGTTTCGCAATCTTCTACGAAAGAAACACACGGAGGAGCCGAAGGAATCGGTTCCGGAAACCGACACAGGGTTTGATGCAACGGCCATTGCAAAGATCCCGGCAAAGCAGTGGGTTCCCCGACTTGCGGCTTGGCTTCTTGCGTTCGTTGCCGTTATCCTTTTCGTTAAATTTTTCCTTACGTCGGGAGCTGCGGACTTGGATGAGTTCCGCAATGCAGCAGTGGCGACCGGCTACACCGCTGTGGACTCCACGGAGGACGTTCGCCAGAGATGGGGCGTCGGATCCATGTTGATCCGCTCTGTTTCCGTGCATGAGGACTCCTTGCGGTTAGACTTCTGTAGGCTGGATTCCGCAGACGGCTGCCGCCGCATCTATGCTGCTGCGACCCTCCCAATCACCGGTGAGGTGACGGAGAGCAATACCGCTGCTCGTCAGATCTATGCCGTGGACAGCCCCACGAATTTCGCAGCAAAGATCCGTAGCGGCAGGATGATGCTTTATGTGTATACTACGCAGGAGGATAAGGCCGATGTGCTTGCGTTTCTGGAATCTGTGGGCTACTGGGGCAAATAAGAAAGCGGGAAATTTACCACTGCAGACCTACAAATCCTAATGTCAAAGTAAATGGAGGAGCTATGAAGAGGTTCAAGGGCTTTAATCCCGTGCTGTTTGCGGCGGCGGTGATCTTTCTCTGCGTCACGGTCTATAGCCTGGTCAGCAATGTCACCGTCTATGTGCGGCAAAGGAACTGGCCGGTCACCACGGCGACGGTGATCGACGTGGCCGAAAACGGAAAAGAATACAACATCACCTACCAGTACGAGGCCCGGGGCAACGTTTACACCGGGAAGCTGCACCGGGTGCGCTTGCGCTACGGCTTTGGGGAGACCCTGGCCGTCCGGTATGACCCCGACGCGCCGGAGAAGTCCGTCCGGCAGGGGACCATGACCCGCCGGTCGATCCTGACGCAGGCGGGGCTGTCGGTGGTTTTCTGCCTGGTGGGGTACTGCCTGATCCGGCGGGCCCTGCCCCAAAAGGAGCCGGAGGAGAGCGCTCCGGAGCGGCCCGCCCCCAAGACACCGGCCCGAAAATCCCGGCCCGCCGAAGGAACCATCAGCGCGGCGGAGGTCCGGCAGGCCGAGGACCGGATCTTCCGGGAGGTGTGCCAACTGGTGCGGGACGTCCAGGAAAAGCACCCGTCCGTGGGATACGCGGTGCGGCTGGAGCGGTCCGCCCCGCTGGAGGCGGCGGGCTATGCACCAGCCCGCTACGAAGCCTGGCTCATCGTCTCCCTGGCCCGGAACCGGACGATTCTGGAAAGCGGCCCGGACACCGGGGAGTGGCCCGACGCCCGGGACAGGATCACCCGCATCAGAGGCGGGAAGCTGACGGTTTCCGACGACTATGGCCGGCTTTCCCGGGAGCTGGAGGCCATCACCGCCGACTATGAGGCCGGGCCCGACGCCTATGCCGAGAACAAAGCAGCCTCCGATGAGATGCTGCGGGAGGCCTGCCGGGTGGAGTGGATCGGATAAGCAGCAGAGCAAAAAAACTCCCGGCGCGGGGCACCCGCGCCGGGAGTTGATATTTTCTTGCTGTCAGCTTTTGCCGTGGATTTCCGCGCCGCACTTGGGGCAGGTGATGACGATGCGGCCCTTGCCCCGGGGTAC
>URTG01000194.1 GCA_900550705.1 uncultured Eubacteriales bacterium
AAAATCAAAAAAAGGGGGCCGCAGCCCCCTTTTTTTTCGTTTCAAGGAGTGGGGTTCTTAGGGGAGGGGGAAATCGGACTCTCCCTCCCCTAAGCGGCGTTTTGGGTCCTTTGCCGCCGTGGGCAAAGGAACTCGCTCCCCGCAGGGAGCGAAATACCTCGCCTCCGCAGAGGCGGCCCTCCTCTCTATCACTCCGCTCCAAACCGGAACACCGTTTCCTCCTCAAACACATCCCCCGCCCGCAGAATGGACGAGGGGAAGGCCGGCTGGTTGGGGGAATCGGGGAAATACTGGGTCTCCAGACAGAAGGCATCCCGGGGGTTGTAGACAGCGCCGTCCTTGCCGGGGCAGCTGGGGCCCAGGAAGTTGGCGGTGTAGAACTGGACGCCGGGGGTGGTGGTCTCCACCTCCATAAGGATGCCGGTCTTGCCGGAGCAGGCCCGGGCGGCGGGGCGGAGGGTGCCGGGCTGGCCGTCTACCACGAAGTTGTGGTCGTAGCCGTGGCCCCACCGGAGCTGCTGGAAGTCCGCGTCGATTTGCGCGCCGATGGGGGCGAGGCGGGTCAGGTCCATGGGGGTACCGTCCACGGGGTCCATGGTGCCGAAGGGGATGCTGGTCTCGTCCGCCGGGGTGTAGCGGGCGGCGTGGAGGCAGAGCTGCTGGTCCAGCACGGAGCCGCTGCCCTGACCGGCCAGATTGAAGTAGCTGTGGTTGGTGAGATTTACAGGGGTGTCCCGGTCGGTCTCCGCCCGGTCACAGAGGTGGAGGGCGCTGCCCTCCAGGCGGAACTCCGCCGAGACCCGCAGATGGCCGGGGTAGCCCTCCTCGCCGTGGGGGCTGTCCAGGGTGAGGACGGCCCGGGTGTCGCTCAGCTCCGCCACGGTCCACACCCGGTGGGAGTAGCCCACCAGGCCGCCGTGGAGGTGGTTGGGGCCATTGTTCACCGCCAGGGAATAGTCCACGCCGTTCAGGGTGAACCGCCCCCGGGCGATGCGGTTGGCGAATCGGCCCACGGTGGCCCCTAGGTGGCCGTCCCGGGTCTCGTACTCCGCCAGGGTGTCATAGCCCAGGACCACGTCCACGGGCCGGCCCTGCCGGTCCGGGACCCACAGGGCACGGATGGCCGCGCCGTAGGTGATGAGCTGGCACTGCACCGTGCCGTTGTCCAGGGTGAGCAGCTCCACGGCCTGTCCGTCCCGGGTGACGCCGAAGGGCTGCCGCCCCGCCTGTCTGTTTTTCATAGAGAACCCTCCTGTTGCATTTGTTTGTCCCAAGTTTCGTTTTGCGTTCCCAGGCCCCCGGAAGGAGGTCTGGATTTTTCTTCTATTATAGCAAATTTCTTTTCACATTGCAAAGAACGGCGGTTTTTCCCTTGCGGGAATGGGGCGGTTGTGCTATCTTAGACTGGACCGACCAGGGGTATTTTTTTCGTCCCCGCCGTGGGACGTATCTTTAGAATGAGGTGAACCAGATGCAAACCTGCACCGCCCTTCGCGCCGCATTACAAGCGGGAGAGTATGACACCGCCCTTGCCGCGCTGTATGCGCTGGATGGCACCCGGGCCAGCCGGGACCGCGCCCGGGACCGGGCCCTTCGGATGGCCGACGCCTTCGCAAACGCCTTCCCCGCCAACGGGAATGAGACCGCCCTGTTCAGCGGTCCGGGCCGGACGGAGATTGGCGGCAACCACACCGACCATCAGCACGGCCATGTGCTCTGCGGCAGCGTGGACCTGGATATGCTGGCCTGCGCCGCCCCCAACGGCACCACGACGGTGCACATCCTCTCCGAGGGCTACCCGGCCCTCTCTGTGGACCTGACGAGCCTGGAGCCGACGGCAGGGGAGGAGAACACCTCCGCCGCCCTGGTCCGGGGCGTGGCGGCCAGAATGCACCAGCTGGGCTACCCTGTGGGCGGGTTCGATGCCTGCGTCACCTCCACGGTGCTGTCCGGCTCCGGCCTGTCCTCCTCCGCGGCCTATGAGGTGCTGGTGGGCTGCATCCTGAACCGCTTCTTCTGCGGCGGGGTGCTGGATTCCATCGAACTCGCCAAGATTGGCCAGTACGCCGAGAACGTCTTCTTCGGCAAGCCCTGCGGGCTGATGGACCAGATGGGCTCCTCGGTGGGCGGGGCGGTGGCCATCGACTTTGCCGACCCCGCCGCGCCGGTGGTCCATCCGGTGGCCTACGACTTTACCAAGTCGGGCCACGCCCTGTGCATTGTAGACACCGGCTCCTGCCACGCCGACCTGACTGACGACTATGCAGACATCCCCGGCGAGATGGGGGCCGTGGCGGCCTTCTTCGGCAAGCAGGTCCTGCGGGAGGTGCCGGAGGAGGACTTCCGGGCCAGCCTGCCCGCCCTGCGGGAGCAGTGCGGCGACCGGGCGGTGCTCCGCGCCCTGCACTACTACGACGACGACCGCAAGGCCGTGGCCGAGGCCCAGGCGCTGGAGGCGGGGGACTTTGCCCGCTTCCTGGACCTGGTGAACGCCTCCGGCCTGTCCTCTGCCCTGCATCTGCAAAATACCTGGTCCATTGCCGACCCCCGGCAGCAGGCCATCCCCGTGGCCCTGGCCGTGGGCCGGGAGCTGCTGGCGGACACCGGCGCCATCCGGGTCCACGGCGGCGGCTTCGCCGGGACCATCCAGGCCTTTGTTCCCCTGGACAAGCTGGAGCACTTCAAGGCCGGCATGGAGCGGGTCCTGGGTCCCGGCACCTGCCACATTCTGCACATCCGCGCCGTGGGCGGCACGGAGATCCGGCCCTGACACTGGAGAGTTCCATTCCGCCCCTGCGGGGCGGAAGAAAGAGGCACATTCTCCCCGCCCCCGCAGGGGTGGGAAAAAGAACAAACAGCAGCGATTTGAGTTCCAAGGTCTTTTTCTTCTCCCCACCCCCGCAGGG
>URTG01000195.1 GCA_900550705.1 uncultured Eubacteriales bacterium
CCCTTTCCTTGAAATCAATAACATTTTAACGCAGTTAAAATGTTTGCAGCTTGGCAAAAAAGCGGCGAAGCCACTTTTTCGACAAGCTGAAATTTTGCAGGAGATTTCCCGGCCTTTACAGCAGCTTGGCCAAAAGGGCCAGCGCCCGGTCCAGCTCCGCAAGGGCCACGCCGGGGTAGTTCACCACCAGGGTGTGGGGCTGGGCAGTCCCCGGGCGGCACTGAAAGTCCGACAGGAAGGACAGCCGCAGCCGCTGTGCCTCCGCCGCCGCGGCCAGCGCCCGGTCGCTTTTCTGCGTGGATAACGACAAGAGAAAGTGCAGCCCGGCATTCTCCCCCCACACCCGGCACCGGGGGCCAAGGGGGCTGCGGCGGATGGCCTCCAGCACCCGGTCCCGGCGGCTGCGGTAGAAGTTCCGCATCCGGTTGACGTGGGCGTCGAAGTGGCCGTCCTCCAGAAACCGGGCCAGGGTATACTGCTCCATGGCCGGGACCGTGCAGGAATAGAAGCCCAGCCGGGCCTGATACTCCCCCAGCAGTGCCTTGGGCAGCACCAGGTAGCTGATTCGCAGCGAGGGGGCCAGCGTCCGGGAGAAGGTGTTCATATAGATGACCCGGTCCGCCCGGTCGATGCTCCGCAGAGCAGGAATGGGGCGGCCTGTAAAGCGAAATTCACTGTCATAGTCGTCCTCGATGATATACCGCCCCTCTCCCCGCTCCGCCCAGCGGAGGAGGCTCTGCCGCCGGCCGATGGGGGTCACCGCCCCGGTGGGAAACTGGTGGTTGGGGGACAGATGGACGATCTGCACCCCGGCGGCCTCCAGCTCCGCCGGGGGAACCCCCTCCCCATCCATGGCCAGGGGCACCGCCTCCGCCCCGTTCAGCTCATAGACCCGGGCGGCCTTGGAGTAGCCCGGGTCCTCCACCCCATACCGGGCCTGCCGCCCCAGCAGCTGGACAATGAGGTTGCAGAGGTACTCCGTCCCCGCCCCCACCACGATCTGCTCCGGCCCGGCGGAGATACCCCGGTATTGATACAGGTGGCGGGAGATGGCCCGGCGCAGCTCCTCCGCCCCGTTGTGGGGGATGGCCCGGAGCAGCGTCTCCCCCTGCTCGGTAATGACCCGGCGCATGACCTTGGCCCACACGGAGAAGGGAAAGCCCTCCGTCCCGCTCCCGCCGCTGGACAGGTCCAGCAGCCAGGGGGCGGACTCCGGCCGGGGGACCGGCACCGCCGGGGGCGGGCTGCCCTCCGGCCGCTGCTCCACCTGGGCCACAAAGCAGCCCCGCTTCTCCCGGGTGTGGATATAGCCCTCCGCCGCCAGCTGGGCATAGGCGTTCTCCACCGTCACCACCGCCGTCTCCAGATGGGCGGCCAGGCTGCGCTTGGAGGGCAGCTTCTCCCCCGCCTTCAGCCGGCCGGAGAGGATGTCCTCCTTCACGCAGCGGTAGAGATAATCGTAGCGGGCCAGCTTGCCCCGTCGGTCCAAGTCGTATGTCAGCATGGTGTCCTCCATCTGGTCCTATAAAAAAAGTCTGTTTTGGTCCTTTTATTCCGACCAGATATGATTAAAATACAGAACAAGCAGAAATGCAAGTCTTTTTTTCATCCGGATGAAGCCAACGTATGAATTTAAGGAGAGATTTCCCATGACTGACTCGAAAATCAAGAACATGGTGCTGGCCGCCCTGTTCGCCGCCCTCTGCACCGTGATGACCATGGTAATTCAGGTGCCCTCCCCCATGCAGGGCTATGTGAATCTGGGCGACTGCGCCGTGCTGCTGGCCGCCTGGGTGCTGGGGCCTGTCTACGGCGGTGCCGCCGCCGGGATCGGCTCCATGCTGGCCGATCTGCTGTCCGGCTACGCCCACTATGCCCCCGGCACCTTTGCCATTAAGCTGGTCATGGCCGTGGCCGCCGCGCTGATCTTCCGGGCGCTGCGGGAGCGCCGCTCCGCTCCTCTGGCGCTGGCCCAGGCCGTCAGCGGCGTTGTCGCGGAGATCATCATGGTGGCGGGCTACTTCGGCTACGCCTCCCTGTGGCTGGGCAAGGGCCTGGCCGCCGCCGCCTCCATCCCCGGCAACGTGGTCCAGGGCGTGTTCGGCCTGGTGGCCGCCGCAGTGGTCTATGCCATTCTGGACCGCAGCCACGTGCTGGCCCGCGCCTGATACTCCGCAGAAGCCTTTATGCGGTCTCCTATTTTGTACCGTATCTTCAGAGCGTCCACGATTCAGGACCTGCTTCCGATTGTGTTCGCCCTCTTAAAAAACGACCGCTGACTTGTGTACACGGCACAGGTCAACGGTCTTTTTTCCCTATTCGTTTTTTGTGTTCAGCGCTGCAAACTTGCTGTTGAATTTTACAGCAGCATGGGATATACTAAGTTTGAAAGGAGCTGTTAGATATGCCGAACATAAAACCTATTTCTGACCTGCGGAATTACAGCGAGGTACTGCATGATGTGGCTGTGGGCGCGCCTGTCTTTTTGACGAAGAACGGGCGCGGACGGTACGCTATCGTGGATATACAGGACTATGAGAAAACGCAGGCGACCATCCGTCTGATGAATGAGCTTTTGAAAGGCCGTCGTTCCGGCGAGACGGAAGGCTGGCTGGCACCGGATGATATGAGGGCGCACTTCCGCGCAAGAGCGAATGAAGAATAAGATTCATTATTCACCAGAGTCCCGCCGTGATTTGGATGACATTTGGGATTACATCGTATCGGAACTTCAGAACCGTTCTGCTGCTGAGCGTGTGATCGATCGCATTATGGATGCGGTTGACCCGTTGGAAAGCTTTGCAGAGATGGGAACTCCATTATCCTCTATCGCCGATGTTGGCACGGACCATCGTTTTCTTGTCAGCGGAAACTATATGGTGTTTTATCGTGTGCAAGGCAGTGA
>URTG01000196.1 GCA_900550705.1 uncultured Eubacteriales bacterium
GTGCATGAACCTCCACGAGGGCGACCTGGTGGCCTACAACACCAAAACAGACAGCTACTGCACCCTGGCCGACCTCCGCGCCGAGCAGAAGGAGTTCCCCCACTGCATTCCCGACGGCATTTTCGTCCTGCGGGAGGACTGCAAGCCCGGGGACGACATCAAGTCCGTCACCGGTCTGGACGACCATGTGGTTGAGTTTGAGATCACCCCCAACCGCCCGGACTGCCTGTCCGTCATCGGCCTGGCCCGGGAGGCGGCCGCCACCTTCCAGCAGCCCCTGCGTCTGCACACCCCCGAGGTGAAGGGCGGCGCGGACGGCGATCTGCCGGAGCTGCTGGACGTGGAGACCCCCGCCGCCGACCTGTGCCCCCGGTACACCGCCCGCATGGTGCGGAACGTGAAGATCGCCCCCTCCCCCAAGTGGATGCGGGAGCGGCTGCGCTCTATGGGCGTGCGCCCCATCAACAACATCGTGGACATCACCAACTATGTCATGCTGGAGTACGGCCAGCCCATGCACGCCTTTGACTACCGCTATGTAAAGGGCGGCAAGATCGTGGTCCGCCGGGCCCAGGAGGGCGAGAAGCTCACCACCCTGGACGGCAAGGAGCACACCCTCACCGCCAGCCACCTGGTCATTGCCGACGACACCCGGGCCGTGGGCCTGGCGGGCATCATGGGCGGCCTGAACAGCGAGATCGTGGCCGACACCACCGACGTGGTCTTCGAGTCCGCCAACTTCAACGGCACCTGCATCCGCAAGGGCGCGCTGGCCCTGGGGATGCGGACCGAGGCCAGCGCCAAGTATGAGAAGGGCCTGGACCCCATGAACACCATGCCCGCCGTGCAGCGGGCCTGTGAGCTGGTGGAGCTGCTGGGCGCCGGCGAGGTGGTGGACGGCACCATCGACATCCTGAACTATGTGCCCCACCCCCGCGTCCTGCCCCTCCAGGCCGACCGGATCAACGCCCTGCTGGGCACCGACATCGACACGGCGGAGATGGTCCGTATCCTGAAGAAGCTGGACTTCCAGGTGGAGGGCGACCAGGTCACCGTCCCCTCCTGGCGGGGCGACGTGGAGGGCCTGGCCGACCTGGCCGAGGAGGTGGCCCGCTTCCACGGCTACAACAACATCCCCTGCACCCTCCAGCGGGGCGAGACCACCCAGGGCGGCTACTCCCCGGAGCAGAAGCTGGAGCGTGCCCTGGGCGCGGCCTGCCGGGCCATGGGGTATGACGAGATCATCACCTACTCCTTCATCTCCCCCACCTATTACGACAAGATCCGCTGGGCCGCCGACGACCCCCGCCGGGACTCCCTGAAGATCTGCAACCCCCTGGGCGAGGATACCTCCATCATGCGGACCACCGTGCTGCCCTCCATGCTGGAAATTCTGGCCCGGAACGACCACTTCCGCAACAAGTCCGCCCTGCTGTATGAGCTGGGCCGGACCTACTTCAAGAAGGAGGACGGCCTGGCCGACGAGCCCAAGGTCCTGTGCCTGGGCGCTTACGGCGAGGGCATGGACTTCTTCCGTCTCAAGGGCGCGGTGGAGGCCATTCTCAAGGAAATTCGCGCTGAAAACGTCACCTTTGAGGCGGTCACCGACAACCCCTCCTATCACCCCGGCCGCTGCGCCAGGGTGCTGGCGGACGGCAGGGAAATCGGCGTCTTCGGCCAGATCCACCCCCTCACCGCCCGGAATTACGACGTGGACACCGAGCTCTACTGCGCCGAGCTGTCCTTCGACGGCCTGTTCGCCGCCCAGGGCGGCCAGCCTGTCTATCAGCCCCTGCCCAGGTTCCCCTCCGTCACCCGGGACATCGCCGTGGTCTGCGACGAGACCGTCACCGTGGGCCGCCTGGAGGAGACCATCCGCAAGGGCGCTCAAGGCCTGCTGAAGGAGGTCTCTCTGTTCGACATCTATCGCGGCAAGGGCGTGGCCCAGGGTAAGAAGTCCGTGGCCTTCAACCTGGTCCTCCGGGCCGACGACCGCTCCCTCACCAGCGAGGAGGCCGACGAGGATGTAAAGAACATCCTGGCCACCCTGGAGAAGGACTGCGGGGCAGTGCTGCGGTAAGCGCGGCCCGCCCTCAGAAAATGAATAACGCCCCCTCCGCTGCACAGCCGGTCCGGCTGCGGCGGAGGGGGCGTTTTTTGTGGTTCGTTTGGCGCTTACAGGAAGATATACTTCAGCACGAACAGCACCGCCAGGACATACATCAGCGGGGTGATCTTCCTGGCCTTGCCGGCGGCAAGGTTCAGCAGGACGTAGGAAATGACGCCCATGGAGATGCCCTCAGAGATGCTGTAAAACAGGGGCATGGCGATGATGGTCAGATAGGCGGGGATGGCCTCGGTGAGGTTGTCCAGGTCGAAGCGGATCTCGGTGACCGTGCCCACCATCAGGAAGCCCACCATGATCAGCGCGGGAGCGGTGGCGAAGGAGGGAATGGCGGTGAAGATGGGGGCGAACAGGGTGGACACCAGGAACAGCAGGCCGGTGACCAGGGCGGTCAGGCCGGTGCGGCCGCCCACAGCCACGCCGGAGGCGGACTCCACAAAGGTGGTGGTGGTCGAGGTGCCCAGCACCGCGCCGGCGGAGGTGGCGATGGCGTCGCTGAGCAGGGCGGGCTTGATGCCGGGGAGCTTGCCGTTCTCATCCAGCATATTGGCCTTGGTGGCCACGCCGATGAGGGTACCCAGGGTGTCGAACAGGTCCACGAACAGGAAGGAGAACACCACCACGATGAAGTTGATGATGCCCACAGCGTGGAAGTCCACATGGAAGCACTGGCCGAAGGTCTCGCCCAGCTTGGTGAAGTCGGTCATGCCCCAGGAGGGGAACAGGCTGTAAAACCCGGCGTCGGG
>URTG01000197.1 GCA_900550705.1 uncultured Eubacteriales bacterium
TGACAAATACCCATGGGGGGTATATTCTAAAAATACCCCTTAGGGGTATCTGAAACCGGGAGGGAAGTACTGTGGAGGAAAACAACTGCTGTTGCTGCCACAAGACCAAGGAGCGGTCGCCGGATGAGGTAAAAAAGCTCCTCAATCGTCTCAGCCGTATTGAGGGCCAGATTCGTGGTATTCGTGGCATGGTGGAAAAAGACGCCTATTGTCCCGATATCTTAGTCCAATCTGCTGCGGTCACCGCTGCGATGAATGCGTTCAACCGGGACCTGCTGGCCAGCCATATCCGCACTTGTGTGGTCAACGACATCCGGGCTGGGAGGGACGATGTGATTGACGAACTGGTCCTGACCTTGCAAAAACTGATGAAATGATCCCAAACGCCAAAGTGCAAAAACAGAGAAAAGGGGTTGATGGGATGGAACAATATAATGTCACAGGCATGAGTTGTGCTGCCTGTAGTGCTAGAGTAGAAAAAGCGGTGTCAAAAGTGCCAGGTGTCACAGCCTGTTCTGTGAGCTTGTTGACCAACTCTATGGGAGTAGAAGGAACAGCGTCTCCCCAGGAGATCATCCAGGCTGTGGAACACGCCGGATATGGAGCATCTCAAAAAGGCGGCGAGGCAAAGCCTCCCACAACAGCAGAGGCCGAGGAGGCTTTGGTCGACCATGAGACGCCAATTTTGAAACGGCGTCTCATCGCGTCGTTGATCTTCTTGGTTATGTTAATGTACTTCTCTATGGGTCACATGATGTGGGGGTGGCCGCTACCGTCTTTTTATGAAGGAAACCATGTGGCCATGGGGCTGACCCAAATGCTGCTGACGATCATTGTTATGGTCATCAATCAGAAGTTTTTTATTAGCGGCTTTACCAGCCTGCTCCACCGGGCCCCCAATATGGATACTCTGGTGGCGCTGGGCGCTACGGCTGCCTTTGGATACAGCACCTATGCACTCTTTGCTATGACTGCTGCTCAGGTAGCTGGAGATTTTGCCGGAGTCGTGAAGTATATGATGGACTTCTATTTTGAGTCCGCCGCCATGATCCTGACCCTGATCACCGTGGGCAAGATGCTGGAGGCCCGGTCCAAGGGCAAAACCACCGACGCCCTGAAAAGCCTCATGAGCCTGGCTCCCAGAACCGCCTCTGTGCTCCGGGACGGCCGGGAGGTGGAGGTGCCGGTGGAGCAGGTGCAGCAGGGGGACGAGTTCGCCGTCCGGCCCGGGGAGAGCATCCCTGTGGACGGCGTGGTGCTGGAGGGCTCCAGCGCCGTCAATGAGTCCGCCCTGACCGGCGAGAGCATCCCTGTGGACAAGGCCCCCGGCGACGGCGTGTCCGCCGCCACGGTGAACCAGTCCGGCTATCTCCGCTGCCGGGTCACCCGGGTGGGCCAGGATACCACCCTGTCCCAGATCATCCGCATGGTCAGCGATGCCGCCGCCACCAAGGCCCCCATCGCCAAGATCGCCGATAAGGTCTCCGGCGTGTTCGTTCCGGCGGTGATTTCCATTGCCGCCGTGACCACGGCGGTGTGGCTGCTGCTGGGCCACCCGGTGGGTTACGCCCTGGCCCGGGGCATCTCCGTTCTGGTCATCAGCTGCCCCTGTGCCCTGGGCCTGGCCACTCCTGTGGCCATTATGGTGGGCAGCGGCCTGGGGGCCAAAAACGGCATCCTGTTCAAAACCGCCGCCTCCCTGGAGGAGACGGGCCGGGTGCAGATCGTGGCCCTGGACAAAACCGGCACCATCACCAGCGGCCAGCCCCGGGTGACGGACATCCTCCCGGCGGAGGGCGTCACGGAGCAGGAGCTGCTGACCCATGCCCTGGCCCTGGAGCAGAAAAGTGAGCACCCCCTGGCCCGGGCTGTGCTGGACCGGGCGGCGGGGCTTACGGCTCCGGAGGTGTCGGACTTTCAGGCCCTGCCCGGCAACGGCCTGACGGCTGTGCTGGAGGGCCGGACCCTGTGGGGCGGCAGCGCCGCCTTTACAGAGAAGCGCGCCGCCGTATCTCCGGACCTGCAGGCTAAGACCGAGGAGCTGTCCCGGCAGGGGAAAACGCCCCTGTTCTTCGGGGCGGAGGACCGGCTTCTGGGCGTCATTGCCGTGGCGGACGTCATCAAGGAGGACAGCCCCCAGGCGGTCCGGGAGCTGCGGAACATGGGCATCCGCGTGGTGATGCTCACCGGCGATAACCGGCGCACCGCTCAGGCCATCGGGGCCCAGGCGGGGGTGGATCAGGTCATCGCCGGGGTGCTGCCGGAGGGCAAGGAGGCCGCCATCCGCCGGCTGATGCAGCGGGGCAAGGTGGCCATGGTAGGCGACGGCATCAACGACGCCCCGGCCCTGACCCGTGCCGACACCGGCATTGCCATCGGCGCGGGAGCCGACGTGGCCATCGACGCGGCGGACGTGGTACTGATGAACAGCAGTCTGCTGGACGTGCCCGCCGCCATTCGGCTCAGCCGGGCCACCTTGCGGAACATCCACGAAAACCTGTTCTGGGCATTTTTCTACAACGCCATCGGCATTCCTCTGGCCGCCGGGGTGTTCATCCCCCTGGGGCTGACGC
The DNA here is from genome assembly GCA_900550705.1 of uncultured Eubacteriales bacterium. Taxonomy (GTDB): domain Bacteria; phylum Bacillota; class Clostridia; order Oscillospirales; family Oscillospiraceae; genus Lawsonibacter. Next base: position 2,574 of record URTG01000197.1, read on the forward strand.
TGAATCCTATGTTCGGCGCGGCGGCCATGAGCCTTTCCAGCTTCTGCGTGGTGTCCAACGCCCTGCGGCTGAATCTGTTCAAGCTCCGGGATAACCGGCACGATCATAAACGAACCAATCACTTAAACGACATCAAGGAGGAACAAACTATGGAAAAGATCGGAAGAGCACACGTCTGAACTCCAGTCACACTTGAATCTCGTATGCCGTCTTCTGCTTGAAAAAAAAAA
>URTG01000198.1 GCA_900550705.1 uncultured Eubacteriales bacterium
CTACAGATAAAATCGAGGTGACATTCGAAAAGAGGCCAGGCACCCAAGGTCCAAGTAACTCCTACCTCCTAACTCCTAACTCCTCACTTCTACCCCCCCTTTCTCAAAATTTTACACTTCCCATAATTGACGCCCCGCCGAAAATCGGGTACAATAGGAACATCTTACAAAGGAAACGTTTCCAGTTTCCCGCATCATCCTAAAAGAAAGCCAGGAGGCGATTACTATGCCTGAATATAACAAAGCCCAGCTGACGGAGATGATCGTCGGCAAGCTCCAGCGGAACTTCGGCCGCACGGTGGACGAGGCCACCCCCGACCATATCTTCAAGGCCTGTGCCCTGGTCCTGCGTGACATTATGTCCCGCCGCCAGATGGCCACCGACAACCAGGTCTGGGAGAAGCAGGAGCGGCAGGTCCACTACCTGTCTCTGGAATTTCTGATGGGCCGTTCCCTGGAAAAGAACGCCTACAATCTCGGTCTGCTGGACACTCTGAAGGACGCGCTGGAGGGCCTGGGCTTCTCCGCCTCCGACCTGTTCGAGTCGGAGCCGGATGCCGGCCTGGGCAACGGCGGCCTGGGCCGTCTGGCCGCCTGCTATCTGGACTCCATGACCACCCTGGAGATCCCCGCCACCGGCTACTCCATCTGCTACGAGCTGGGCATCTTCAAGCAGAAGATCATCGACGGCAAGCAGGTGGAGCTGGCGGACAACTGGCTGAGCCTGGGCGACGCCTGGCTCATCCCCAAGCTGGACGAGGCCGAGGAGGTCCGCTTCGGCGGCAAGATCGAGGACTGCTGGGACAGCGAGGGCCGCAACCACCCGGAGCACACCGGCTACACCACCGTTCTGGCCATCCCCCGGGACATGGAGATCGCCGGCTACCGGACCAGCCACACCAACACCCTCCGCCTGTGGGACGCCAAAAGCCCCGTGCCCGTGGATATGTCCCTCTACTCCCGGGGCGAGTATCTCAAGGCCGTGGAGCAGCAGGCCATGGCCGAGGTCATCGCCAAGGTCCTCTACCCCGACGACAACCACTACGAGGGCAAATCCCTGCGGCTGAAGCAGCAGTATTTCTTCGTCTCCGCCACCGTGCAGTCCATCGTCCGGAAGCACCGCGCCCAATACGGCACCCTGCGGAACTTCCACGAAAAGCACGTCATTCAGATCAACGACACCCACCCCACCCTGGTCATTCCCGAGCTGATGCGGATTCTGCTGGACGTGGAGGGCTACTCCTGGGACGATGCCTGGTATATCGTCACCCACTCCGTGTGCTACACCAACCACACCGTCCTGGCCGAGGCGCTGGAGCGCTGGCCCCAGCAGCTCATCATCACCCTGCTGCCCCGCATCTGGGAGATTCTGAAGGAGATCGCCGGCCGCTACCAGCGGGAGCTGGAGAGCCGCTACGGCAATGACATGGGCAAGATCGCCCACATGGCCATCATCTGGGGCGGCGAGGTCCGCATGGCCAACCTGTGCATCTGCGCCTGCCAGGCCATCAACGGCGTGTCCGCCCTGCATACCGAGATTCTGAAAAAGGACGTCTTCCGCGACGCCTATGCCGTCCACCCCGACCGCTTCAAGAACGTGACCAACGGCGTGGACCACCGCCGCTGGCTGGCCCAGGTGAACCCCAAGCTGGACGCCCTCATCCGCGACTGCGCCGGGGGCGACCGCTACCTCCTCCACCCCGAGGCCATCCGGGACCTGGAGAAATACAAGAACGACAAGTCCGTCCTGAACCAGCTGGAATCCATCAAGCGGGAGAACAAGCGCCGCTTCGCCTCCTGGGTGTCCAAGGAGTCCGGCGTCGTTCTCAACACCGACGCGGTGTTCGACGTACAGGTCAAGCGCCTGCACGAGTACAAGCGCCAGCTGCTCAACGTGCTGCACATCATCCACCTGTATCAGCAGCTCCAGGATAACCCCAACATGGACTTCGTCCCCCAGACCTTCCTGTTCGGGGCCAAGGCCGCCCCGGGCTATCATGTGGCCAAGGAGATTATCCAGCTCATCAACTCCCTGGCCGCCCAGATTGCCCAGGACCCCATCTGCAAGGATAAGCTCCAGGTGGTATTTCTGGAAAACTACCGGGTCTCCCTGGCGGAAAAGCTCATGCCCGCCTCCGAGCTCAGCGAGCAGATCTCCACCGCCGGCAAGGAGGCCAGCGGCACCGGCAACATGAAGTTTATGATGAACGGCGCCCTGACCATCGGCACCCTGGACGGCGCGAACGTGGAAATGCACCAGCAGCTGGGGGACGAGAACATCTTCCTGTTCGGTCTCACCGCCGGCGAGGTGGAGGACCGCAAGCGCCAGGGCTACCACCCCCTGGACTACTACCAGCAGAACACCGCCCTCAAGCGGGTGCTGGACCGGATGTCCGCCGGCTTTGCCGACCATGTATCCTATCAGGACCTGACCAACCGCCTGCTGTTCGGCGTGAACGGCAGCATGGCCGACGAGTATATGCTCCTGGCCGACTTCGCCAGCTATTGCGACGCCCACCGCCGCGCCCTGGCCGCCTACGGCGACCGGAAGCACTGGAATCAGATGTCCCTGGTCAACATCGCCCGCTCCGGCATCTTCGCCGCCGACCGCTCCATCCGGGACTACGCCCGCGACATCTGGCACGTCCCCACCCGCAAGTAAGTTTTTGATAGAACCCCCGCCCCGCCGCAATATTTACCGGCCGGGGCGGGGTTTTTTGTTTTTTCTCTTGCCAAGCGCCGGGTTTTTGTGT
>URTG01000199.1 GCA_900550705.1 uncultured Eubacteriales bacterium
TGGTAGTGGGTGGCGAACAGGGTCTTGGCCCCCAGGCGCTTGGGGTCGGCGCAGTATTCCAGCACCGCCCGGGCGATGGCCATGCCGTCGTAGGTGCTGGTGCCCCGGCCAATCTCGTCCAGGATGAGGAGGGAGCGGCGGGTGGCGTTTTTCAGCAGGGCGGCTACCTCGGTCATTTCCACCATAAAGGTGGACTGGCCGGCGGACAGGTCGTCGCTGGCCCCGATGCGGGTGAACACCCGGTCGATGACCCCGATGCGGGCGGAGCGGGCGGGAACAAAGGAACCCATCTGGGCCATCAGGACAATCAGGGCCGTCTGGCGCATATAGGTGGATTTGCCCGCCATGTTGGGGCCGGTGATGATGGCGCAGCGGTCGTCTTCCTGGTCCATGTGGGCGTCGTTGGGGACGAAGGGGACCCCCTTCAGCACCTTTTCCACCACCGGGTGGCGGCCCTCTGCAATGGTGAGGACATGGGAGTTGTCCACCTGGGGCATACAGTAGTCATTGGCGGCGGCCACGGCGGCGAAGGAGGCCAGCACGTCAATCTGGGCCACGGCGGCGGCGGAGCGCTGGATGCGGGCCACCTGGGCGCAGACGGCCTCCTTCAGCTGGCAGAACAGCTGGTATTCCAGGGCCGTCACCGTGTCCTGGGCGGAGAGGATGGCGTGCTCCAGCTCCTTCAGCTCCTGAGAGATGTATCGCTCGGCGTTCACCGTGGTCTGCTTCCGGGTCCAGGTGTGGGGGACCAGGTCGATTTGGGACTTGGCCACCTCGATGTAGTAGCCGAAGACCTTGTTGGACTTGACCTTCATGTTTTTGATGCCGGTCTCCTCCTTGGTGCGGACCTCTAAATCGGCCAGCAGCTCGGCGGAGTGGCTGAGGATGTTCCGCTGGCGGTCCACCTCCGGGTCGTAGCCGTCCCGGAGGAAGCCGCCCTCCCGCACGGAGAAGGGGGGCTCGTCCACCAGGGCCCGGTCCAGCAGGTCGCGAAGCTCCGGCAGGTCGTCCAGCTCCCCCCGGAGGGATTGGAGCAGGCCGGAGGGGCAGGGCTCCAGCAGGTCCCGCAGGTGGGGCAGCTTGCCCAGGCCGGAGGACAGGGCGACCAGGTCCCGGCCTCCGGCGGAGCCGTAGACCACCCGGCCGATGAGCCGCTCTAAATCGGTGACCTCCTTCAATCCGGCGGTCAGCTCCTCCCGGGTGATGGCATCGGAGACCAGGTCGCTCACCGCCTGCTGGCGGCGGCCAATCTGCACCGGGGACAGCAGGGGGCGCTCCATCCAGCCCCGGATGAGCCGCCCGCCCATGGCGGTTTTCGTCTGGTCCAGCACCCAGAGCAGCGAGCCCTTCTTCTCCTTGGAGCGGAGGGTGGCGGTAAGCTCCAGGGTCTGCCGGGCGGTGAGGTCCAGCTCCATAAACTGCCCGGCGGTGTAGTAGGTCAGGGCGGCGATGTGGGACAGGTCGGTCTTCTGGGTCTCGTAGAGGTAGGACAGCAGACCGCCGGCGGCCTGCAGGGCCCCGGTGTCCCCCTCGGGCAGGGCATCCAGGCCGGAGCGGAACTGCTTCTGGGCCAGGGCGCGGGCCGCCTCCGGGCGGAAGCGGGCCTCTCCCCCGTGCTCACAGGTGCAGTCCAGCCGCTGGGAGAGAAAGTCCCTCAGTCCGTCCAGCTGCCAGGCCCCGTCGGACAGTACCGCCTCGGCGGGGTGGAACCGGCCCAGCTCATTTTCCAGGTGCTCCTGTGCCTCCGCCCCCGCAGGGAAGGAGGTGGCGAAGCACTCGCCGGTGGAGATGTCGCACAGGCACAGCCCCAGGCCCACGGAGTCGGCGTAAATGGCGCAGATGTAGTTGTTTTTCCCCTCCTCCAGCATAGAGGAGGCAATCACCGTGCCCGGGGTGACCACCCGGATGATGTCCCGGTCCACCAGCCCCTTGGCCAGGGCCGGGTCCTCCGTCTGCTCGCAGATGGCTACCTTATATCCCTTGGCGATGAGCCGGGCGATGTACCCCTCGCAGGAGTGGTAGGGCACCCCGCACATGGGGGTGCGCTCCTCCGGGGGCTTGTTCCGGTCCCGGGTGGTCAGGGTCAGGTCCAGCTCCTTGGACACCAGCTTGGCGTCCTCGTTGAACATCTCGTAGAAATCCCCCAGACGGAAAAACAAAATCGAGTCCGGGTTCTGGGCCTTGATGTCCAGATATTGCTGCATCATCGGGGTGATCTCTGCCATGGTACACCGTCTTTCTGTGAGTTAGGAGTTAGGAGGTAGGAGTGAGGAGTTGGGGAATCCTTTGGCTTGGCCTTCCACCCTCCGGGGGGAAGGTGGCGCGGGCGAAGCCCGTGACGGATGAGGGGGAGAAAAGGGCTGCAATCCGTTGCGCCAGAAGGATTTTTCTTAGGGCTGGCCGTAGGGGCCGATGTCCTCATCGGCCCGTTCGATGGTGCGTCCGGTATCGCGGGCCGCTGGGGACAGCGGCCCCTACGGCTGGGTTCCACGGTCCCCCTCCCTACCCCGTTTGTCACTGTGTGACATTTCCCCTCGATAGGGGGAATCGGCCCCTTTCAGGGGAGGCAACGAGGGTGTGTGCCTTTGGCTCCCCTGAAAGGGGAGCTGGCCGCCGAAGGCGGACTGAGGGGTTTTCCTCTCTTACC
>URTG01000200.1 GCA_900550705.1 uncultured Eubacteriales bacterium
TCCGGGGCCGCAGCCCCGGTGATCTTTGGGTACTTTCCATCACTGGAAAGTACCTCGCCCGCAGGCGAAACAACCCCATACAACAAAAAACGGGACTGCTTCCCCAGCCGGAAGCAGTCCCGCGACTTTATCCCTTAAAACAAGCTCCCCCGCCGCCCGAGGAAGCGGAAGAAATCAAAGGCGGCGCCGGCAGCGGTGACCAAGAGGAGCGCCACCAGACAGGGGGCCAGCACGCCCAGGAGTACCACCCGGGCACCGAGATACATCATTGCTTCGTAAACGGCCAACATAGAAAACGCTCCCTTCCCGCCGCGGTGCGGCAAATGATTTGTGAGGGGAAAACCCTCTCTCCCTATTCGTATAGTAGCACTCTAGTGAGAAAAAGACAAGGGGACGGGGAAATTTTTGTGCAACTTTTTATACAGAGCTTGAATCGTCCCCGGCTTTTCTTGACACTTCGGGGGCGTAGGGGGTACAATGGGCCTGAGAAATCTGACGTTGGAGGTGCCCTATGGCAAACCATGTGAAGCGGTCGGTGCTGCCCGTCTATCTGATCGGCGTGACCTGGCTGGTCTATGCGGCGGTGTTTCCTCTGCGGGACCCGGTGCATTATGTCTCCTGTGCGGTGCTGTCCGCCGTGATTTTTGCGGCGGCCAAGGCGGTGTTCCCCGATCAGCACTTCAATATGCCCGGGGAGACCGAGAAGCCCTCCGCCCCCAAGGCGGAGCAGGCCAAGGAGAAGGCGGAGGCCAAGCAGGAGAACGCCAAGGAACCCGCCCTGTCCCCCGAGATCGCCAAGCTGGTGCAGGAGCGGGACCGGGCTCTGGCGGAGATGCGCCGGCTGAATGACAACATCCCGGACGAGAAGATCTCCCGCCAGATCGACCACCTGGAGGAGGTCACCCGGAAAATCATCGGCCAGGTGGTGGACGACCCCCAGAAGCTGCCCCAGATCCGGCGCTTTTTGGACTATTACCTGCCCACCACGCTGAAGATCCTCAACGCATACGACCGCATGGGGGCGGTGGGCATCTCCGGCGAGAATATCGACACCACCAAGAGCAAGGTGGAGACCATGATGGACACCGTCTGTCAGGCCTTTGACAAGCAGCTGGACGCCCTGTTCGGGGCGGAGGCGCTGGATATCTCCACCGACATCACCGTCATGGAAAATCTGCTGGCCCGGGAGGGGCTGGGCGGAAAGACCGCCGCGTCGTCTAAGGACGACGGCGACTCCATCGAGCTGAAGCTGTAAGGCGGAGCATCACATTTTATTGGGAATCATAAGGAGGACTTCAACCATGAGCGACAACCAGGAATTTACCCCCGAGCTGACCCTGACCCCCGACGCCGCCCAGGCCCAGGCGGCCCCCACCCTCACCCTGGACCCCCAGCAGGAGACGAGCCAGGCCCAGGCCGCCGCCGCAGCCCAGCAGGCCCGGGATGCCAACGCTGTGAAGCTGGATGAGTCTATGCTCAGCGAGGCGGAGAAGAAGCTGGTGGACGACTTTGCCCAGAAAATCGACATCACCGACTCCAACCAGGTGCTGCAATACGGCGCGGCGGCCCAGAAGAACATCGCATCTTTCTCGGAAAACGCCCTGACCAGCGTGAAGACCAAGGACCTGGGCCAGGTGGGCCAGGCCCTGTCCTCCCTGGTGGTGGAGCTGAAGCAGCTCGGCCAGCCGGAGAAGAAGGGCATCGCCGGCCTGTTCCAGAAGAAAAAAAGCGAGCTGGAGACCATGAAGGCCAGCTACGCCAAGGCCGAGGCCAACGTGGACCAGATCGTCAAGACGCTGGAGGGCCATCAGGTCGTCCTGATGAAGGACATCGCCATGTTCGACCAGATGTATGAGCTGAACACCAAGTATTACAAGGAACTGACCATGTATATCCTGGCGGGCAAGAAGCGGCTGGAGCACCTCCGCGCCCACGACCTGGAGGAGCTGCGGGCCAAGGCCGCCGCCTCCGGCAGCCAGGAGGACGCCCAGGCGTACAACGACTTTGCCAATCTCTGCACCCGGTTTGAAAAGAAGCTCCACGACCTGGAGCTTACCCGGATGATCTCCGTGCAGCTGGGGCCTCAGACCCGTCTGCTCCAGAATAACGACACCCAGATGCTGGAGAAGATCCAGTCCTCCCTGGTGAATACCATCCCCCTGTGGAAGAGCCAGATGGTCCTGGCCCTGGGTCTGGAGCACGGCCGCCAGGCCACCGCGGCCCAGAGCGCCGTGACCAATATGACCAACGACCTGCTCAAGCAGAACGCCCAGCTGCTGAAAATGGGCACCATCGACACCGCCCGGGAGGCCGAGCGCTCCGTGGTGGACATCGAGACCCTGCGCCAGACCAATGAGCAGCTTATCTCTACCCTGGACGAGGTGGTCAAAATTCAGTCCGAGGGCAGCCAGAAGCGCCGGGAGGCCGAGGCCGAGCTGGGCCGGATCGAAGGCGAGCTGAAGCAGAAGCTGCTGGAGCTGAGAGGCTGAGGAGAGTTAGGAGTTAGGAGGGAGGAGTTAGGAGTTGGGGAATCCTTGGGCTTCTGCCTCTTGTACGGGAGTCACCCTCATCCGCCCCCTGCGGGGGCACCTTCCCCCTGTCAGGGGGAAGGCTTTGCCTTGGCCTTC
>URTG01000201.1 GCA_900550705.1 uncultured Eubacteriales bacterium
AGGCCCTGATGGCCGCCCAGCGCATGGCCGACGACCTGGTGAAGGACGCCGAGGCCAAAAAGGCCCAGATCCTTCAGGACGCCGAGGCCGAGGCCCGGCAGCGCAGCGCCCGGCTGGCCCAGGCCGCCCAGGAGGAGGCCTACCGCCTGCAGCGCGCCCAGCAGTCCACCGCCGCCTTTGTGGAGAAGGTCCGCGCCCTGCACACCCAGGAGCTGAAATTCCTGGACGGCCTGGCCGACCTCTATCCCCAGGACACCCAGCCCGCCGAGGACCCGGTGGAGGAGACCGTCTCTGAGATTGACGACAACGTCCAGCGCCTTCTGGCCCAGGCCATGCGGGAGGCCACCGCCGAAAACCAGAAGGCCCAGGCCGCCGACGAGCCTGAGGACCTGTCTGACACTGCGGAGTTCTCCCCCGTGACCCACGAAACCGCCCCGGAGGCACCCCGGGAGGAGGAGGCCCCCAAGGCGTCCGCCCCCTCCGCCACCCACATTGATTTCGGGAACCTGCAATTCGGCCGGGATTACGAGATTCAATAAGATTTCGTTTTTCAGACCGGTTTTGTGCCCTTTCGTAGGGGCGGCTGTCCCCAGCCGCCCGCGACAACGGACGCACCCCCCATCGGGCCGATGAGGACATCGGCCCCTACGGCTATAAAATACCCCCGTCTTACACCCTCTCTCCGCTGTCCCGGCTCCGGCCGGGGCAGCGGTTTTTCAGGGGCTTTTCTCCGGGTTTTTGGTTAAAATAGAGGGGGGTTCCCGGCATTTTCACCTTGCCTTTTTGGGGGAAAACGGGTATAATGGGGTAAAATTAGGGTGTCTTGTCACCCCCTGCAAGGAGGAACTCCCAGGAATGAAAGCGAAGACCAACCTGACCATGCTGTGTGACTTCTACGAGCTCACCATGGCCAACGGGTATTTCCAGACCGGGCTGAAGGACCGGATCTGCTACTTTGACATTTTTTACCGCAACGTGCCGGACAGCGCCGGCTTCTCCCTGGCCGCCGGTCTGGCCCAGGTGATCGAGTATATCCAGGAGCTGCACTTTGACGAGGAGGACCTGGCCTACCTCCGCACCAAGGGCTGCTTCTCCGAGGAGTTCCTGACCTTCCTGGCCGACTTCCGCTTCACCGGCGACATCTGGGCCGTGCCCGAGGGCACCCCCATCTTCCCCGGCGAGCCGATTTTAACGGTCCGCGCCCCCGCCATCCAGGCCCAGTTTATCGAGACCTTCCTGCTGCTCACCCTGAACCACCAGAGCCTGATCGCCACCAAGTCCAACCGCATCGTCCGGGCCGCCGAGGGCCGCCCGGTGGCCGAGTTCGGCTCCCGCCGGGCCCAGGGGGCTGACGGCGCGCTGCTGGGCGCCCGGGCCAGCTACATCGCCGGCTGCTCCGCCACCGCCTGCACCATGGCCGACCAGCGGTACGGCTCCCCCGCCACGGGCACCATGGCCCACTCCTGGGTCCAGATGTTCCCCGACGAGTACACCGCCTTCAAGACCTACTGCCAGCTGTACCCCAACAACGCCGTGCTGCTGGTGGACACCTATAATGTGCTGAAGTCCGGCGTGCCCAACGCCATCAGGGCCTTCCGCGAGGTCCTCCTGCCCCAGGGCATCACCAAGTGCGGCATCCGCCTGGACTCCGGCGACCTGACCTATCTGTCCCAGAAGGCCCGCCAGCTGCTGGACGAGGCCGGCATGACCGACTGCAAGGTCTTCGCCTCCAACGCCCTGGACGAGTACATCATCCGCGATCTGGTCCGCCAGGGTGCCCGGATCGACTCCTTCGGCGTGGGCGAGCGGCTGATCACCTCCCGCTCCGAGCCGGTGTTCGGCGGCGTATATAAGCTGGCCGCCATCGAGGACGAGCAGGGCAACATCATCCCCAAGATCAAGATCAGCGAGAACCCCGCCAAGATCACCACCCCCCACTTCAAGAAGGTCTACCGCATCTTCTCCAAGTCCACCGGCAAGGCCGAGGCCGACCTCATCTGCCTGCACGACGAGACCTTCGACTTCGACCAGCCCCTGGAGCTGTTCGACCCCAGCGCCACCTGGAAGCGCAAGGTCTTTACCGACATCGAGGCCCGGGAGCTCCTGGTCCCCATCTTCCAGCACGGCCAGCTGGTCTATCAGGTCCCCGACCTCCAGACCAGCCGCGACTACTGCCGCCGCCAGGTAGACGCCCTGTGGGACGAGGTCAAGCGCTTTGAAAACCCCCACAACTACTATGTGGACCTGTCCCAGAAGCTGTGGGACATCAAGCAGTCCCTGCTGAATCACCCGGAGTCGGTGTGAATCAAATGAAAACGACCACCGTGCTCTCTGCTGAGTGCACGGTGGTCTTGTCATTTTTACGGCGGTATATCACGAAAAATCCGCAGGGGCGGCCGCCCCTATGAGAGACCACGGAACCCGGTCGTAGGGGCCGATTCCCCCTATCAGGGGGAAATGTCCCGAAGGGACAAAAGGGGTAGGGATCGATGTCCCCATCGGCCCGTTTCGGGGGTGCGGCGGGTATCGCGGGACGCTGAGGACAGCGTCCCCTACGAAAGAGCTTTTTCTTTCTATCGCAAAGGTTCGAAACCCTCCACCCCCCC
>URTG01000202.1 GCA_900550705.1 uncultured Eubacteriales bacterium
GCGGCTGTTCCCAGCTGCCCGCCGTTGACCGGGAAAAGCCCCTTCGTATAAAAAGCTGTCTTTCACGAAGAAAGGCAGCTTTTTGCGTTATTTCACCAAGGTCTCCCGGATGCGTGCGGCAAAGCCGTCCAGGCGTTCCTCAATCCCCGCCCGGGCCAGGGCCTCGCCGGGGTCGTTGGCGGTTTCCAGAAGGGCGAAGCGGGCGGGGAGATAGAAGGATTTGTTCATGTTCAGCCCGGCGATGAGCTGGCGGGCCAGGATGTCGCCGCCGGAGTAGCCGGAGACCACAATGGAGAACAGGGCCTTGTCATAAAACCGGGTCTGGCGGAACAGGGCGGTGAGGCGGTTGATGCAGGCGGTGAGATTGGCGGACAGGGCATCGTTATAATTGGGGGCCAGGACCACCAGGCCGCTGCACCGGCGGACGGCGGGATAGACGGCCTCCTGCATAACGCCGCCGTAGAAGCAGCCGCCCCGCTCGCCGAAGTGCAGACACATGGTGTAGGGACAGCCGGAGCAGTCGGACAGGGTGCCGTTCCGCAGGCCAATCTCGGTGACGGCCACGGCGTCCCCCAGCCGCTCCTTCACCCCCTGCCACAGGGCCAGGGTGTTGGAGGTGTGGTGGCTGGAGGCGTGGAGCACCAGCAGCTCGGGATGGGCCGTGGGGGCGAAGACGGTCTCCTCCACCTGTCCGGCCAGGGCCTGGGCGGCGGCGCAGTAGGCCCCGTACAGGTCCGTGCCCAGGTTTTTGGCCTGGATTTTGAAGTTGGACAGGTCGCCGGTGCCCTCTGCCAGGGGGCGGCCCACAAAGGCGCAGCCCGCCAGGTTGGCGGCCAAGGCCAGCTCCGCGGCGGCGGATTTGGTGTACAGCGGCGTGGCCCCATCGACGATGAGTCCGGCGGTGCAGCCCTCCAGCAGGTCCGGCTCCCGGCGCAGACGGGCCAGGATGCGGACCGCCTCCGGGTTCACCCCCGCGTCCCCTAGAGGCAGGGCAAAGAGGAGACGGCGGCCTTGCAGACCGTCCAGCTCCTCCGCCCGGGTGCAGACGGTCACGTCCCGCCCCGCCAGGGCGCGGGAGAGCACATCGTTCAGCCGCCCGTCGCTGCCGGGAACCTCCGGCTGGGGGCGAATCAAAACCAGGGACATAGCGGTCACCTTCGATTATAAAATGGTTTTCAGATGGTCGGCGGCGGCGGTGATGTGGCCAAACAGGGCATCGGGGATGTGGGGCAGCAGCTCGGTCTCCACCCCGGCGGGGGTGTAGCGGTTTTTCACGCCCATATAGATGCCGTCCAGGAACACGGAGCCGCAGTGCCACTCCCCCCGGAGGGTGAGCAGCAGGGACAGCGCCCCGGAGGACAGGGCGGGGGCCACATAGGGCTTGAAGCCGATGGCCCGCATTTTCAGGTTGGCGGTGACGGTGAGCTGGGTCAGCTCCTGGGACAGGGCATCGTCGTAGTGCGCCACGGAGTTGGCGATGGTCAGGCCGGTGCCGTGGGGGCCGAAGGAGCGGCCCTGGGTGAGGAAGGAGGCGAAGCGCCCGTCTCGCTTGGCGTAGTAGGCCGCCCGGGCGTTCATCACCCCCAGGCCGAAGCCCTGGACCTGCTCGGGCCGCAGACCCTTGCCGTCCCAGACGCCGTTCTCGTCCCGGTTGCTCTCCAGATAGGCGGTTTTGGCCAGGGGGTCCACCGGGTCGGACACGGCGCACCACAGGCCCTGGAATTGGGCCGCCCGGGCCATGCGGGCATAGTGCTTTACAATGCCGGCGTTGACCTCGAACTGGGCCATCCGCACGTCCTTCACCTGGGAACCCACTGGGGGGATGCCCTTGGAGGCCACAAAGACGAACACGTCGCAGTCAAACAGCCGCTGGGGGGGGACGACCTCCACCTCGGGGAAGGCGTCATACTGCCAGGGCAGGCTGATTTGGCCCATCTCAAACTCCCACCGGGCGGTGGTCTGCTCCGACAGGTCGCAGATGCCGATGGTGCTGAGCACGTCGCCCCCCAGCAGCTTCAGGCCGGTGAGCAGGGTGGAACCCACATCGCCGATGGCCAGCAGGTGCAGCCGCTTTTTCCCCGCCTTGGGGGCGGCGGAGAGCAGGGCCTCCCAGCCCGGCCGGTCCACGTTTACGGCGGTGAGCTGTCCCGCCTCCAGCGCCGCCCGGGCGGGGGCATCCAGCTCCACCGCCGGCAGACGGGAGGCATCCAGCACCGCCAGCCCATGGGGGGCGGCCAGCTGGCCGGGGTGGTTCACCCGAAAGCTCCCCCGGCCCAGCACCGGGTCTCCGTGCACGGGAGCGAACATCCGCCCGGGAACGGGGGGCACCTCCGGCCCGTATTCCGGCGCAGGGGTCAGGGTGACGAGGGTGTGCCCTTGGTAATTGTAATAGTGAGGCATAAAATCACGACCTTTTTTGAGAGTGTGGAGTGAGGAGGTAGGAGTTAGGAGTTATTTAGCACTTTGGTGCTTAGCGTCTTGTCGGGAGATACCCTCATCCGCCCCAGTGTGAGCACTGGGGCACCTTCCCCCTGGAAGGACCAGTGCGCCCC
>URTG01000203.1 GCA_900550705.1 uncultured Eubacteriales bacterium
CATAAACGGGCAGAAAACAAAAAACCCACACCTGTGGGTGTGGTTCCTTGTTGGTATTCGGTAATCTCTTTTTACCGCTCACTGGCTACGGTCTTCTGATTCTCGTAAATCAGGTCCTCTAAGTCAGCCAGGCTGCCCCAGTTGGTTCCGTTCATGGTATCCGCCTCCTTTCTCTTGCATTCTGGCGTTATTATAATCCCATCGGGGCCGGAAAACAAGCAAGAAAAGGTGAACTGTTTGTTAAATTTCTGTGTCTGTTCCGCATTTTTTCCTGCTTCGCGCCAGAAAAATGCAGGATAGGCCATCTCATCATTCAAAAGGAAGGAAAGGTGCGCGTATGTCCCACCAGACTGTTATCGTGCTGGACTTCGGCGGTCAGTACAACCAGCTCATCGCCCGCCGCGTCCGTGAGTGTAGCGTCTACTGCGAGGTCAAGCCCTACACCACTCCCCTGGCCGAGCTGAAGGCCATGAATCCCATCGGCATTATCTTTACCGGCGGCCCCGACTCCGTCTATCTGGAGAGCGCCCCCCATGTGGACCCGGAGATCTTCACCTGGGGTGTGCCCATCCTGGGCATCTGCTACGGCTGCCAGCTCATCGCCCACACCCTGGGCGGCCAGGTGACCGAGGCCCAGGACGACTCCGCCCGGGAGTACGGCAAGACCCCCACCTACTACGACACCGCCTGCAAGCTGTTCCAGAATCTGCCCGCTGAGGGCGTGTCCTGGATGAGCCACGGCGACTATATGGCCAAGGTGCCCGAGGGCTTTACCCTCACCGCCCACTCCGACGCCTGCCCCAACGTGGGCATCGCCGACGAGAAGCGCGGCTTCTACGGCGTGCAGTTCCACCCCGAGGTCAACCACACCGAAAACGGCGTGAAGATGATCCGCAACTTCCTCTATGAGGTCTGCGGCGCCGCCGGCGACTGGACCATGGGCGACTACAAGAACACCGCCATCGCCGCCGTCCGGGAGAAGGTCGGCTCCGGCAAGGTGCTGCTGGCGCTGTCCGGCGGCGTGGACTCCTCCGTGGTGGCCGCCCTGCTGGCCGAGGCCGTAGGCAATCAGCTCACCTGCGTCTTCGTGGACCACGGCCTCATGCGCCTGAACGAGGGCGACGAGGTGGAGGCCGCCTTCGCCAAGTGGGACATCAACTTCGTCCGGGTGGACGCCGAGTCCCGCTTCCTGGGCAAACTGGCCGGCGTCACCGAGCCGGAGCGCAAGCGCAAGATCATCGGCGAGGAGTTCATCCGCGTCTTCGAGGAGGAGTCCAAGAAGATCGGCAAGGTGGACTTCCTGGCTCAGGGCACCATCTACCCCGACGTGATCGAGTCCGGCGCGGGCAACGCCGCCACCATCAAGAGCCACCACAACGTGGGCGGTCTGCCCGACTATGTGGACTTTAAGGAGATCATCGAGCCCCTGCGCTTGCTGTTCAAGGACGAGGTCCGCCAGCTGGGCCGCGAGCTGGGTCTGCCCGAGTACCTGGTCTCCCGTCAGCCCTTCCCCGGCCCCGGCCTGGCCATCCGCATCATCGGCGAGATCACCAAGGAGAAGGCCGACACCCTGCGGGAGGCCGACTTCATCTTCCGCGACGAGATCGCCAAGGCCGGCGAGGACAAGAATCTGAACCAGTACTTCGCCGTTCTCACCAACACCCGCTCCGTGGGCGTCATGGGCGACGGCCGCACCTACGACTATACTCTCGCCCTCCGCGCCGTCACCACCAGCGACTTCATGACCGCCGACTGGGCCCGCATCCCCTACGACGTGCTGGATAAAATTTCCGTCCGCATCGTCAACGAGGTCCAGGGCATTAACCGGATCTGCTACGATATTACCTCGAAGCCGCCGGCGACGATTGAGTGGGAGTAAATTAAATTAGGCTTTTGAGTTCCGAAAAACCTTGATATTACAGGTTCTACGTCAATAGTTGTGGCAGAGAAAAGCAAATCATCTTAAGCAGTGTCGGGAACAACCCCGGCACTGCTTTTATTGGTTTCATCAGAGGACATCTGGACTTTTTGAAGTATTTTCGGAATCTGGAGGAGAGTTTCAGACTGTCGAAAAAGTCCTTCCAGCCAAAGGATTCGGAAGGAGGGATCGTTGGAAAGGGGACCATCAGGGTCCTGTTTCCTGCCGGAACAGGATCGTCACACTAAAAAACAGCCCCGGTTCCCTGTAAAAGGGACCGGAGCTGTTTTTTACGTCACTTCATGGAGCGTGCTAGGAACGCGGCAATCTGTGCGCGGGTGCAGGTGGCGGTGGGGTCGAACTTGCCGCCGCCTACGCCGGCGGTGATGCCGTTCTCGATGGCCCAGGCCACTGCCTTGGCGTAGTAACCGTCAGTTCTGACATCGGTAAAGGTGCTTGCAGCGTCCACCTCCGGGCTGCCTGCCGCCCGCCACAGCATGGTGACCACCTGGGCGCGGTTGATGGTGCCCTCGGGATTCGTGCCGTCGGAGATGCCGTTGGCCTTGGCCCAGGTCTGTGCCTTTTCGTACCAGCTCCCGCCGCCGCTCAGGTCCG
>URTG01000204.1 GCA_900550705.1 uncultured Eubacteriales bacterium
CCTGTATAGATTATTCTGCGTTTAGTATAGCAAGAATTTGGCGGGTTTACAAGTAAAAAGAGTCTGATTCTACAAAACAAACACCCGGACAGCGAATAAACTGCCCGGGTGTTTGCTGCGTTATGGCTTGTCATAACGTCATAACATTCTTACTTGCGGGGGTTCTTAATAGCAGCCTGTGCGGCGGCCAGACGGGCGATGGGGACGCGGAAGGGGGAGCAGGAGACGTAGTCCAGGCCCACGTTGTGGCAGAACTCCACGGAGGAGGGGTCGCCGCCGTGCTCGCCGCAGATGCCCAGGTGGATGTCGGGATTGGCGGCGCGGCCCATCTTGGCGGCCATGTCCACCAGCTTGCCCACGCCGGCCTGGTCCAGCTTGGCGAAGGGATCGGACTCGTAGATCTTCTTGTCGTAGTAGGCGTTCAGGAACTTGCCGGCGTCGTCGCGGGAGAAGCCGAAGGTCATCTGGGTCAGATCGTTGGTGCCGAAGGAGAAGAAGTCGGCCTCCTTGGCGATCTGGTCGGCGGTCAGCGCGGCGCGGGGGATCTCGATCATGGTGCCCACCTTATACTTCATGTCGGAGTGGACGGAGGCAATGATCTCGTCGGCGGTCTTGACCACCACGCTCTTGACGTACTTCAGCTCCTTGACCTCGCCCACCAGGGGGATCATGATCTCGGGGACCATCTTCCAGTCGGGGTGCTTGGCCTGAACGTTCAGCGCGGCCTTGATGACGGCGCGGGTCTGCATGGCGGCGATCTCCGGATAGGTGACAGCCAGACGGCAGCCGCGGTGACCCATCATGGGGTTAAACTCATGCAGGCCGGCGATGATGGCCTTGATGTCGGCCACGGACTTGCCCATATCCTGGGCCAGCTTCTCGATGTCGGCCTCCTCGGTGGGGACGAACTCGTGCAGCGGGGGGTCCAGGAAGCGGACGGTCATGGGACGGCCCTCCAGGGCCTCGTACATGGCCTCGAAGTCGCCCTGCTGCATGGGCTCCAGCTTGGCCAGGGCGGCCTCGCGCTGCTCCACGGTGTCGGAGCAGATCATCTGGCGGATGGCGGGGATACGGTCCTCGTTGAAGAACATATGCTCGGTGCGGCACAGGCCGATGCCCTGGGCGCCGAAGCGGACGGCCTGGGCGGTGTCGTGGGGGTTATCGGCGTTGGTGCGGACCTGCAGGCTGCGGTACTTGTCGCACCAGGCCATGACGCGGCCGAACTCGCCGCCGATGGAGGCATCGACGGTGGGGATGGCGCCGTCGTAGATCTTACCGGTGGAGCCGTCCAGAGACAGCCAGTCGCCCTCGTGGAAGGTCTTGCCGGCCAGCTCGAACTGCTTGTTCTCCTCGTCCATCTTGATGGCGGAGCAGCCGGACACGCAGCAGGTGCCCATGCCGCGGGCCACGACGGCGGCGTGAGAGGTCATGCCGCCGCGGACGGTCAGGATACCCTGGGCGGCCTTCATGCCCTCAATGTCCTCGGGAGAGGTCTCCAGGCGGACCAGGACGACCTTCTCACCCCGGGCGGCCCACTCCTTGGCGTCCTCAGCGGTGAAGACGACCTTGCCGGAGGCGGCACCGGGGGAGGCGGCCAGAGCGCTGCCGATGACGGGGGCCTTCTTCAGCACCTCGGCATCGAACTGGGGGTGGAGCAGGGTGTCCAGAGAGCGGGGCTCGATCATGGCCACGGCCTTCTTCTCGTCGATCATGCCCTCGTCCACCAGGTCGCAGGCGATCTTCAGGGCGGCGGCGGGGGTGCGCTTGCCGTTACGGGTCTGGAGCATATACAGCTTGCCGTGCTCCACGGTGAACTCCATGTCCTGCATATCCCGGTAGTGGTCCTCCAGGGTCTTGCAGACCTGCTGGAACTGGGCAAAGGCCTCGGGGAACTTCTCGGCCATCTGGCTGATGGGCATGGGGGTACGCACGCCGGCCACCACGTCCTCGCCCTGGGCGTTGGTCAGGAACTCGCCGAACAGCTTGCGCTCGCCGGTGGCGGGGTTACGGGTAAAGGCCACGCCGGTGCCGCAGTCGTCGCCCATGTTGCCGAAGGCCATGGACTGGACGTTGACGGCGGTGCCCCAGGAATAGGGGATGTCGTTGTCCCGGCGGTACACGTTGGCGCGGGGGTTATCCCAGGAACGGAACACGGCCTTGATGGCGCCCATGAGCTGCTCCTTGGGGTCGGTGGGGAAGTCCTGGCCGATCTTTTCCTTATACTCGGCCTTGAACTGCATGGCCAGCTCCTTCAGGTCCTCGGCGGTGAGCTCCACGTCCTGGGTGACGCCCCGGGCCTCCTTCATCTTGTCGATGAGCTGCTCGAAATACTTCTTGCCCACCTCCATGACCACGTCGGAGTACATCTGGATAAAGCGGCGGTAGCAGTCCCAGGCCCAGCGGGGGTTGTTGGACTTCTTGGCCATCACGTCCACCACCTGCTCGTTCAGGCCCAGGTTCAGGATGGTGTCCATCATGCCGGGCATGGAGGCCCGGGCGCCGGAACGGACGGAAACCAGCAGAGG
>URTG01000205.1 GCA_900550705.1 uncultured Eubacteriales bacterium
GGCTTCTGGCCCTTCTCCAGAGCGGCGTTGGCTGCCAGGAACTCGTCCGCGTCCACAATGCTCTGTGCGGTCAGGTTCGTGTCACCGGCATCCTCACACCAGACGGTCTGGGCGCCGATCTCGTCCTTGCCCATGCGGTCCATGGTCAGGTAGTAGGAGCCCAGCACCATATCCTGCGTAGGAACGGTGACGGGGCCGCCGTCCTGAGGACGCAGCAGGTTGTTGGCAGAGAGCATCAGGATACGGGCCTCCGCCTGAGCCTCGGCGGACAGAGGCACATGAATAGCCATCTGGTCGCCGTCGAAGTCGGCGTTGAACGCGGTGCAGTTCAGGGGGTGCAGCTTCAGAGCGCGGCCGTCCACCAGCACCGGCTCGAAGGCCTGGATGCCCAGACGGTGCAGGGTCGGTGCACGGTTCAGCATAACGGGGTGGTCCTTGATGATGACATCCAGAGCGTCCCACACCTCGGTGGTGCCCTTATCCACCATCTTCTTGGCGGACTTGATATTATTGGCGGTGCCGTCCTCCACCAGCTTCTTCATGATGAAGGGGCGGAACAGTTCCACAGCCATCTCCTTGGGCACACCGCACTGATAGATCTTCAGCTCGGGGCCGACCACGATAACGGAACGGCCGGAGTAGTCGACACGCTTACCCAGCAGGTTCTGACGGAAACGGCCCTGCTTGCCCTTCAGGAAGTCGCTGAGGGACTTCAGAGCACGGTTGTTGGCGCCGGTGACGGCACGGCCGCGGCGGCCGTTGTCGATCAGAGCGTCCACAGCCTCCTGCAGCATCCGCTTCTCGTTGCGGACGATGATGTCGGGGGCGTTCAGGTCCATCAGGCGCTTCAGGCGGTTGTTGCGGTTGATGACCCGGCGGTACAGGTCGTTCAGGTCAGAGGTGGCGAAGCGGCCGCCGTCCAGCTGCACCATGGGGCGCAGGTCGGGAGGCAGAATGGGCAGAACGTCCATAATCATCCACTCCGGCTTGTTGCCGGAGATCCGGAAGGCGTCCACCACTTCCAGCCGCTTGACGATCCGGGCCTTCTTCTGGCCGGAAGCGTCCTTCAGCTCGGCGTGGAGCTGGGCGGAGAGGGCCTCCAGGTCCACATCCGCCAGCAGCTTTTTCACGGCCTCGGCGCCCATGCCGGCCTGGAAGTCATCCTCATACTTTTCACGGTAGTCACGGTACTCCTTCTCGGAGAGGATCTGGTTCTTGGTCAGAGGGGTCTCACCGGGGTCCGTGACGATATAGTTGGCGAAGTACAGCACCTTCTCCAGGATCCGGGGGCTGATGTCCAGCAGCAGGCCCATCCGGGAGGGGATGCCCTTGAAATACCAGATGTGGGAAACGGGGGTGGCCAGCTCAATGTGGCCCATGCGCTCCCGGCGCACCTTGGAACGGGTGACCTCGACGCCGCAGCGGTCGCAGATCTTACCCTTGTAGCGGATCTTCTTGTACTTACCGCAGTGGCACTCCCAGTCCTTGGTAGGCCCGAAGATACGCTCGCAGTACAGGCCGTCCTTTTCGGGCTTCAGAGTGCGGTAGTTGATGGTCTCAGGCTTCTTTACCTCGCCGTAAGACCACTCCCGGATCTGCTCCGGGGAAGCCATGCCGATCTTAATCGCGTCAAAGGCAAACTTGTTGCCGTTATTGGTTTCGATCATGTTGCGTTATCCTCCTTCAATGATTCAAATGATCCAGTTTTGTGGTGACGAATGTGTCTTCTGGATCATTCGTCGTCGAAGTCAACATCCACATCGGCGCCGGCATCCTCCGGCGCGTCTTCAAATTCAAAGCCGGACGCTTCAAACTCGGCGTCCTCCGCAACGTTGCGGTGGCGGTCATCGTCCGCGTCCATACGGGAGAGGTTGAAGGTATCGAGGGCGTCCTCGTCCTCCTTGAGATCCACCACGTTGCCGTCCTTATCCAGCACCTGAATGTTCAGGCACAGGGACTGCAGTTCCTTCAGCAGCACGCGGAAAGACTCCGGCACGCCGGGGGTGGGAACATTGTGGCCCTTAACGATGGATTCGTAGGTCCGGACACGGCCGGTGACATCGTCGGACTTCACGGTCAGGATCTCCTGCAGGGTATAAGCAGCACCGTAAGCCTCCAGGGCCCAAACTTCCATCTCGCCGAAGCGCTGGCCGCCGAACTGGGCCTTGCCGCCCAAGGGCTGCTGGGTAACCAGAGAATAGGGGCCGGTGGAACGGGCATGGATCTTATCGTCAACCAGATGGTGCAGCTTCAGGAAGTACACATAGCCAACGGTGACTTTGTTGTCGAAGGGCTCGCCGGTACGGCCATCGTACAGAACGCTCTTGCCCTCGGGGTCCAGGCCGGCCTTCACCAACTCTGCCTGAATATCCTCGTAGGTAGCGCCGTCGAAAATAGGCGTAGCGACCTTGCAGCCCAGCGCATGGGCGGCATAGCCCAAGTGGACCTCCA
>URTG01000206.1 GCA_900550705.1 uncultured Eubacteriales bacterium
GGAGCGGGCCACCTCCCCCCCTGTGGGTGGAAGGCCAAGGCAAACCCTTCCCCCTTCCAGGGGGAAGGTGGCGCGGCTTCGCCGCGACGGATGAGGGTGACTTTCGACAAGAGGCTAGGCACCAAAGGGCTAAGTAACTCCTACCTCCTCACTCCTAACTCCTCACTATCCTGAACTACATTTCCTCCAGCAGCTTCTCCAATTCCGGCTTCGAATACCGATAAATTTTGTCGCAGAACTGACACGTCAGCTCCGCCTCGCCCTGTTCCCGGATCAGGTCCGCCAGCTCCTCCCGGCCCATACTGATGAGGGCGCGGGTGACCCGCTCCCGGGAGCAGTAGCAGCGGTACTCGATGGGGTGCTTTTCCAGGATTTCCAGGTCGAAGTCCGACAGGACGGCCCGGAGCAGGCCCTCGGCATCGGTGCCGGTCTCTAACACGCGGCTGACGGAGCCTACCCGGCGGACGCCGGCCTCGATTTTGGTGATGATGTCCTCCCCGGCTCCGGGCAGGAGCTGGATGAGATAGCCCCCGGCGGAGGTGACGCTCTGGTCGGTGCCCACCAGAACGCCCAGGGCGCAGGCGGTGGGGATCTGCTCGCTCTCCACAAAGTACATGGCCAGGTCGTCGGCGATCTCGCCGGAGAACAGACCGATGGACCCCACATAGGGTTCCTTCATGCCGATGTCCTTGATGACGGTGAGGGTGCCCGTCATGCCTACGGCGGCGCCCACATCCAGCTTGCCCGGCTCCTTCTCCACCAGGTCCACATGGGGATTCTGCACATAGCCCCGCACGTTGCCCTGGCAGTCTGACACGGCCAGCACGGTGCCCAGGGGGCCGCCGCCCTTGATCTGTAGGGTGAGAGAGCCGTTCTGCTCCTTGAGCATATCGCCCATCATAGAGGCCCCCAGCAGGGTCCGGCCCAGGGCGGCGGTGGCCATGGGCAGCAGGGTGTGGATGGTCCGGGCCCGCTCCACCAGGTCCCGTCCGGTCACGGCCACGGCCTTCACCATGCCGTCCGCCGTCATTGCTCTTACCAGTTCATCGCTCATTGATTTTGGTATCCTTTCTCGCAGTCACAAAAATTCGGTCCTCACCGGGCTTGGGTCGGCGCATCACCCGGTCGCCGAAGACGCGGATGTCACGAAAGCCCGCGTCCTTTAAAAAGCCGGTAAGCTCCTCCACCGAGTAGGCCCGCTCCCGGTGAAGCTCCTCCCCCCGGTCCCACCGGCCGCTGGCCGGGTCCAGGCGGAAAATATCCATAAAATAGGAGCAGATGCGGCTGCGCTTGGAAAATTCCGCCCGCCAGACGCAGTAGGCGTCCTCCGTCTCGTCCAGAAACACCTGGCCGTCCAGGCCCCGGAGCTTCTCCTCGGAGTTGATGTCAAAGAGGAACAGTCCCCCGGGCATCAAAAACAGGTGGACCCGCTCAAAGGCCCGGCGGAGCTTCCTTGGGTCGGTGACGTAATTCACGCTGTCCAGACAGCAGACGCAGGCATCCACGTTGCCATAGAGGTCCAGCTTCTCCATGGGCTGGCATAAAAACATGGGCGGTGTTCCGCCGCCCACGTCTTGATTCTTGTCCGCCGCCTCGGCCAGCATTTCGGGGGACAGGTCCACCCCGATCATGTCGTACCCCCGCAGGGCCAGCTCCCGGGTGAGGGAGCCGGTGCCGCAGGCCAGGTCCAGCACCAGCCGGGCCGGGACCTTCTGCCGGCGGAGCTGGGCCTGGATGTAGTCCGCCCAGGCGGGGTAGTCCACGTCGTAGGTCAGCTCGTCGTAGCAGCCGGCCAGAAAATCATAGCTGTTCATTCCTCGTCCTGCTCCTTCAGCCGGGGGATCACCGCCTGGTAGCCGGAGGCTCCGTAATGCAGGCAGCGGTTCACCCGACTGATGGTGGCGCTGGACGCGCCGGTGCGCTCCAGGATCTCGCTGTAAATCATCCCCTGGTCCAGCAGCATGGCAACGTCCATCCGCTGCTCCATGGCCTTTAGCTCTGAGACCGTGCACAGGTCCTGGAAAAAGCTGCGGCATTCGTCCTCGCTTTTCAGCTGCATGATGGCGCGATAGAGGGTGTCGCTGGCAGGCTTATCTAAAAACTTTGACATAGCTCGGTATCCTTCCTTTTCTATTGTTTCTATTCCGCGGTACTTCCGGCGCATGGTCCTTCCGCTGGGGAGCCGGGAATCGGCGCGGAAATTCGTTTGAACCATTTTAACACGCTGAACCGTGGAAGTAAACAAAAAAAGTAAAAAGATATAGCAAATTTCTTTGATGATTTCAGCTTGTCGGAAAAGTGGCGAAGCTGACTGAGGAGTCGGATGAGGGTGCCCCCGTACAAGAGGCTGCAACCAAAGGGCTTGCAAACTCCTAACTCCTAACTCCTAACTCCTACCTCCTACCTCCTACCTCCTACCTCCTA
>URTG01000207.1 GCA_900550705.1 uncultured Eubacteriales bacterium
AATCAACAACATTTTAACGCAGTTAAAATGTTTGCAGCTTGGCAAAAAAGCGGCGAAGCCACTTTTTCGACAAGCTGCCAGTATTGCATACCTATTTTATCATTTTCCTCTTGACAAACGCTTCCCTTATGTCTATACTGTTCATATACAAGATACACAGTATAAACACGAGAGGTGAAGCCGATGGACATTCTGCTCCGCAACACCGGCGGGCAGCCTATTTACGAACAGATCGCCGACCAGATCAAGGGCCAGATTTTAGACGGCTCCCTGGCGGCGGGGACGGCCCTGCCCTCCATCCGTCTGCTGGCCCGGGACCTGCGGATCTCCGTGATCACCACCAAGCGGGCCTATGAGGAGCTGGAGCGGGAGGGGCTGATCCAGACCGTGCCCGGCAAAGGCTCCTTTGTGGCCCCCCAGAACCGGGAGCTGCTGCGGGAGGCCCAGCTCCGCCGGGTGGAGGCCGCCCTGAACCAGGCCATCACCGAGGCCCGCCGGGGCGGCCTGACCCTGGCGGAGCTGCGGGAGATGCTGGACCTACTCTATGGAGGTGACAACCCATGAACGAACTGCTGACCCTGTCCGGACTGACCAAGCACTACAACAATTTTACCCTGGGTCCCCTGGACCTGCACCTGCCCGGCGGGGCCATTCTGGGCCTCATCGGTGAAAACGGGGCGGGCAAGACCACCCTGCTGCGGAGTATCCTGGGCCTGGCCAAGGCCGACGGGGGCACCGTCTCCCTGTTCGGCGGCCCGGCGGATGCCGCCGCCCGGGCCCAGGTGGGGGTGGTGCTGGACGAGTGCCTGTTTCACGATTTCCTCCGCCCCCGGGACCTGAACGCCATCCTGGCCCCCGCCTTCCCCACCTGGGACCGGGACAATTTCTTCTCCCTGCTGGACAAATACCACCTGCCGGCCGAGCAGAAGGTGAAGGAGTTCTCCCGGGGCATGAAAATGAAGCTCTCCCTGGCGGCGGCCCTGGCCCACCGGCCCCGGCTGCTCCTGCTGGACGAGGCCACCGCCGGTCTGGACCCGGTGACCCGGAACGAAATTCTGGACGAATTTCTGGACTTCATCCAGGACGAGGAGCACTCCGTCCTCCTGTCCAGCCACATCACCTCCGATCTGGAGCGGGTGGCCGACTATGTGGCCTACCTCCACCGGGGCCAGCTGGTCTTCTGCGAGCCCAAGGACCGTATTCTGAGGGACTACGGCCGGGTGGTCTGCACCGCCCGCCAGCTGGAGGAGGTGGACCCCGGCGACCTGCTCCGGGTCCATCGTGGCCCCTACGCCTGCCAGGGGCTGACGGCCTATCGCCGGGACTTCGCCGCCCGATACCCCGACCTGGTGGTGGAGCCCACCACCCTGGAAGAAATCATGCTGCTGATGAAGGAGGAGGACGAACCATGATCGGTCTGCTGCACAAAGACCTGCTTCTGCTGCGAAAGTCCCTGCTGACCTACGGGTTGTTTCTGGTCCTCTATCTGGGGCTGTCGGTGGCCGGGATCTTCCCCCTGTCCGTGGCCTCGGCCGCGCTGGAGATGTGTCTGCTCATACTGCCCCTGTCCGCCTTCGCCTACGACGACCAGGCCCGCTGGGAGCGCTACGCTATGGCCCTGCCCCTCTCCCCTGCCCAGGTGGTGGGCGGGCGGTATCTGCTGGTCCTCCTGCTGGTGGCTGCGGCCATGGTGGGCAGCGGCCTGATCTGCGCCGTGGCCGGTGCCCTGCGCCTGTCCGCCGCAGAGACCGCCGCCTCCGCCCTGGTCACCACCGGACTGGTGCTGCTGATCCAGGACCTGTGCCTGCCCCTGTGCTACAAGCTGGGGCTGGAACGGGCCCGGGCGGCCTTCTACTGCCTGATGTTTCTTCCCTTCTTTGGCAGCATCGCGGCGGCCAAGCTGGGGTGGGTGGACTTCTCCCTTCTGAACGCCCTGTCCGCCCCCCAGATTCTGCTTCTGTGTTCCCTGCCCCTGCTCCTGGGGCTGGCGGGGCTGTGGGTGTCCTATCGCTTCTCCTGCCGCATTGCGGCGGCCAAGGAATATTGACGGCAATTCTTGCCAATTCGCCCCTCCCTGTGGTATAATTTCCCTGCGGCCAGGCGGGACACTCCGTCCCGCTCCCCACCGCGTGTGTGACTTATAAAAAGGAGGATGGACAATGACCACCAAAGAAGCGATCCGTGAGCTGGAGCTGATGAAGCAGTACTGCACCGCACGGGCCATCCCCGCCCTGGACTATGCCATCAAGGCCCTCCAGGAAAAGCTGGAGCGGGAGAAATCCTGAACGAAAAAGGAACGCCGCCGGGCGTTCCTTTTTTTCGTGAAATTACATGATTCTTCAAGAGAGAACGGTGCCGCCGTTTCTCTCAGCTTGTCGAAAAAGTGGCTTCGCCGCTTTTTTGCCA
>URTG01000208.1 GCA_900550705.1 uncultured Eubacteriales bacterium
AGACGATAACGCTAATGGTCATGCAGAATAACTTCCATTTTTTCCCATCCATCAGGCGTCGCGACTCGGTGATCGTCTCGTTGTTTTTTTTTTTAATGATACGCCGACCACCGAGATCTACCCTCTTTCCCTACACGACGCTCTTCCGATCTGGAGTTTTCCAGCCCTTTGGCCGGTGCCTCTTGTCGGGGGACACCCTCATCCGCCCCCTGCGGGGGCACCTTCCCCCTGGAAGGGGGAAGGCTGACCCCTCAGTCCGCCTACGGCGGCCAGCTCCCCTTTCAGGGGAGCCAAAAGACCGGCGCACCACTTTAGCCTCCCCTGAAAGGGGCCGATTCCCCCTGTCAGGGGGAATCGGCCCCTACGGACGCACCCAAGGGCAAAATAACTCCTAACTCCTCACTCCTAACTCCTCACTCTCCCAAAGGAGGTCTCCCCATGCGCGCACTGCTGTCCATTCTCCGGTTCCCCCGGGGGTCTGACCGGCGCCTGTATCCCCTTCATGTTCTCTGGCTCTGGCTGACGCTGACGGCGGCGGGGCTGTGTACCGGCGTGCTGGCCTTAAAGCTGGCTGCGGCCAGCTACTCCGCCATGGATGCCCATACGCTGTTTGACTTCTACCTCAGCCAGCCCCAGCTGATGCTGCTGAACTTGCTGCCCCCGGTGCTGCTGATGTTCCTGTTCTACTACATCACCCGCCAGCCCTGGCTGGGCTTTCTGGGGGGATACGCGGTATCCATCGGGGTGGCCCTGGTGAATTACTATAAAATTCGCCTCCGGTCCGACCCTCTGCTGGCCGCCGACCTGCGGCTGGTGTCTGAGGCCAAGGGCATCGTGGGGGGGTACACCCTGGAAATCACCCCCCTGGTGAAGCTGTGCGGCCTGTGCCTGCTCGTCGGACTGGTGTGCTTTCTGCTGTTCACCGGCGGCGGGGTGCGGGGCTGGACCCATCTGCTGGGGGTGCTGTCCTCCCTGGCCATCTTCGCGGTGGCCTGTGTGTGCCTGTTCCTGAACGCCGCGGTCTATCAGGGCCTGCCCCTGCCCGAGGGGGTCAACCCCTGGTCAGACACGGAGGTGTTCGTCTCCCGGGGCTGTCTCTACCCCTTCCTGTACAGCGCCCGGGATATGCTGCCCTCCACCCCGGAGGGCTATCACGAGGGCGAGGCCGCCGCGCTTCTGGCCGAATACCCCGACGCGGACCTGCCGGCGGGGCAGGACGTGTCCGTCATGGGCATCATGCTGGAGGCCTTCTGCGACCTGACCGACTTCGCCCCTGTGGCGGAGAACCCCTCCGCCGCCCATATTTACGATGCCTGGCACGAGCTGGAGCAGCAGTCCGTCTCCGGCGACCTGCTGACCAACATCTTCGCCGGCGGCACGGTGGACAGCGAGTGGGGCTTCCTCACCGGCTGCGCCGAGCACGACGAGTTCCGCTCCACCACTGACTCCTATGTCTGGTATTTCCGCAATCAGGGCTATCAGACCCTGTTCAGCCACCCCGGCTGGTCCTGGTTCTATAACCGGCAGAATGTGTGCGAATACCTGGGCTTCCAGCAGAGCTGGTTCACCGAAAATCACTATGGTAAGCTGGTGGACCCCATCAGCGCCGTCCTGCACTCGGACGACATCCTGGTCCAGGAGCTGCTGAACCAGCTGGAGGAGCGGATGGAGGACGGCCCAGTGTTCTCCTTTGCCGTATCCTATCAGAACCACGGCCCCTATGAGTCCAGCGCTACCGCTACCGTGGAGCACCTCACCCCCGCCAACTCCGGCATGACCGCCGAGAGCTGCAACATTCTGAACAACTATCTCAACGGCGTGGACAGCACCATCCAGGCCATGGTCAGCCTGACCCAGGGGCTGGAGCAGCTGGACCGCCCCGTGGTGCTGGTGCTGTTCGGCGACCACAAGCCCTGGGGAGGCAACGGCAACTCCGCCTATACCGAGCTGGGCCTGGACTTTGACCTGTCCACCCAGCAGGGCTTCCAGGACTACTACTCCACGCCCTATCTCATCTGGGCCAACTCCGCCGCCAAGAAGACCCTGGGCAACGACTTCACCGGTGACGGCGGCAGCTTCTCCCCCTGCTTTTTGATGACCGAGCTGTTCGACCAGTGCGGCTGGCAGGGTCCCGGCTTCCTCCAGCTCTCCCGGGAAATGCGCGCCGCCACCCCCCTGGTCCACGCGCGCGGCCTCTACTGGCCCGCCTCCGGCCTCACCGACACCCTGCCCCCCGAGGACACCCAGCTCCTGCACCGCTACCTGTGCGCGGCGTATTATCGGGAGACGAAAATCGACCCCAGGGGGGAGTGAGGAGTTAGGAGTTAGGAGGGATGAGTTAGGAGTTCGCGCAAACCCAGCCTTCCCCTGGGGGAAGGTGGCGCGGGCGAAG
>URTG01000209.1 GCA_900550705.1 uncultured Eubacteriales bacterium
TGCGTTAAAATCCTCACAATTTTAACGCAGCGAAAATGTTTGCAGCTTGGCAAAAAAGCGGCGAAGCCACTTTTTCGGCAAGCTGTTTTTTGTGGTTTGCTTGTAATTTCTGTCCCGATTTGGTATAATAGCCGTACATGAGTTCGGTTCCGGGCAGAGCGGAGCGCAGGAGGTGAGTCCCACGGAGACGCCGATTTACCGGCTGGAGGGCGTGGTCAAGGCCAAGGAAGAACAGCTGGGGGACTTTGTGGGGCCGCTGGACCTGATCCTCCATCTGCTGAGCAAGAATAAAATGGAGATCAAGGACATTCAGATCACCCTGATCCTGGACCAGTATCTGGACTGGATGAAGCGCCGGCAGGAGCTGGACCTGGAGGTGGCCAGTGAGTTTGTCACCATGGCCTCTCAGCTGGTCTACATCAAAACGCGAATGCTGCTGTCCATCCGGGATGAGGAGGCTCTGTCTGAGATGGAGCAGCTCATTGCCGCCCTGGAGGCCCACCAGCGCAGCGAGAGCTACCTGAAAATCAAGGCGGTGGCCCCTGTGCTGGAGCAACGCTACGCCCTGGGCGCCGACTGTATCACCAAGGGGCCGGAACCCCTCCAGCCCGACCGGGAGATCCGGTATGCCCACGGGAAGGAGGACCTGTTCCGGGTCATGGCCGGGATTCTCCGCCGGGCCGACTTTCAGCTCCCCCCGCCGGTGGAGGCGTTTCAGGGTATCGTGGGGCGGGAGCCCTATCCCGTGGCGGAGAAGGCGGGGGAGATCGTCCGCCGCCTGCTGCGCTTCGGCGTGACCCGGTTTCGGGCCCTGTTCCGGGGCAGCCGCAGCCGGTCGGAGATCGTGGCCACGTTTTTGGCCGTGCTGGAGCTGTGCAAGGCCCGAAGGGTCCTGCTGGCCGGGACAGAGGAGAACTGCACCATCACCTGTATTCAGGGAGAACCCGCCGCCGGGGAGCAGGGCGGCGGGGACTAAAGCCGAAGGGAGGGTCGGAGCATGGAAGACAAGGAGCTGGAATCCGCCCTGGAGGGCGTTTTGTTCGCGGCGGGGGAGCCTGTGCCCGTGGAGCGGCTGTGCCTGGGGTTAGAGACCGACCGGCCCACCCTGGATGCCGCCGCCCAGCGGCTGATGGACCAATACCGCTATGAGCGCCGGGGGATTCGGCTGCTCCGGCTGGATGCCAGCTATCAGCTGTGCTCCGCCCCGGAGCTTGCCCCGGAGATCCGCCGGACGCTGGAGGGGCGGAAGCCCGCCCGGCTGTCCCAGCCGGCGCTGGAGGTGCTGGCCATCATCGCCTACTACCAGCCGGTGACCCGGGCCTATGTGGACCAGATCCGCGGGGTGGACAGCGCCTACACCGTGGGCCTTCTGCTGGAGCGGGACCTGATCGAGGAGGCGGGACGGCTGGCCGTTCCCGGCCGCCCGGTGCTGTTCCGCACCACCAAGAATTTTTTGCGCTCCTTCGGCATGGAGAGCCTGGAGGAACTGCCCGACCTGCCCGAATCCAGTCAGGAGGGCCGCCAGCTCACCCGGGAGCTGGAGAGCAATCTGAGCCGTCTGCGGAGCGAGCAGGAGGAGGCCGCCCAGGACGGGGAGGCGCAGCCGTGAGAGTCCTCGGATGTGTCCTGGGGGCGCTGGTCCTGCTGCTGCTTCTGCTGAGCCAGCTTCGCATCGGCGTGCAGGGGGAGTACGGAAAAACCGGGGGCATCCTCCGGGTCCGGGTGGGGGCGCTGCGCCTTCCGGTGTGGCCCTGGCCCTATCCCAAGGGGAAAAAGTCGAAGAAAAAGCCCAAAAAGTCCCCGGAAAAGACGGCCCAGCCCGCCCAGGAACCCGCCGAAAAGCCCCAGGAGTCGCTGCCCGACCGGCTGAAAAGCGGCTGGGAGCTGCTTCAGGCCATGCTCCCGCCGGTCCTGGAGGCGGCCTCCCGCTTCCGGAAGAAGCTCCGGGTGGACGAGCTGAAGCTGTTTCTCACCGTGGGGGGCAGCGACCCGGCGGACGCCGCCCTGCGCTATGGCCGGGCCAACGCGGCCCTGGGGGCCATGTGGTACCCCATTGTGGAGACCCTGGACGTGAAGGACGGCCTGGCCCGGGTGATTTGGGACGAACAATGTGACAAGAATATGGAGTGTACCGGCCGGCTGGCCCTGTCCCTCAAGCTGGGGCAGGTGCTGGTCCTGGTGGCCCGCTCCGGGGTCCGGCTGCTCCGCATCTATCGGGCGGAGCGGAAACGGTAGCAGAAAACAGACTGTCGAAAAAGACCTTCCGACCAAAGGTTTCGGAGGGAAGGATAGTTGGAAAGGGAACCGTCAGGGTTCCCTTTCCTTGAAATCAATAACATTTTAACGCAGTTA
>URTG01000210.1 GCA_900550705.1 uncultured Eubacteriales bacterium
CTTGAAATCAACAACATTTTAACGCAGTTAAAATGTTTGCAGCTTGTCAAAAAAGTGGTTTCACCTCTTTTTTGACAAGCTGGACCGCAAGAATGAAAAGGAGACCATCTGACTATGAAAAGCAAGCGCCCCTTTGCTCCGGAGGAACTCCGCTATCTGCGTTTGCTGGCCAAGCAGTACCCCACGGTACAGGCCGCCAGCACCGAGATCATTAACCTGCAAGCCATTCTGAACCTGCCCAAGGGCACGGAACACTTTATCTCTGACGTACACGGAGAATACGAGGCATTCCTGCACATCCTGAACTCCTGCTCCGGCGTCATCCGGGAGAAGGTAGACGACCTGTTCGCCGCCAGCCTCTCCCAGGCGGACCGCAGCGCCCTGTGTACCCTCATCTACTACCCGGAGGAGAAGCTGGAGCAGCTCCACCGCCGGACGGAGGACGGGGACATGGAGGAGTGGTACCGCATCACCCTGAACCGGCTCATCGAGCTGTGCCGGTGGGTCACCTCCAAATACACCCGGTCCAAGGTCCGCAAGGCTCTGCCCCGCGACTACGCCTACATCATCGACGAGCTGCTGCACACCCACTATGAGGAGGCGGACAAGCGGGGGTATTACGAGAATATCATCCGTACCATCATCGACCTGGGCCAGGCCGACCGGTTTATCGAGGCGATGGCCGCCGTCATCAAGCGGATGGCTGTGGACCATATGCACCTGGTGGGGGACATCTTCGACCGGGGACCCCGGGCGGACATCATCCTGGATTCGCTGATGCAGTGCCACAGCGTAGACATCCAGTGGGGCAACCACGACATTCTGTGGATGGGCGCGGCCTCCGGCTCCCGGACCCTGGTGGCCACGGTGCTGGCCAACTCCATCCACTATAACAACCTGGAGGTCATCGAGACTGGCTACGGCATCTCTCTGCGCCCCCTGTCCGTCTTTGCCAACGAGGTGTATCAGAGCTGCGACGTCCACCGCTTCGCCGTCAAGCTCACCGGGCCGGACGCGGACCAGTACAGCGAGAAGGATAAGCTCCTCTCCGCCCGGATGCACAAGGCCATCACCGTGATCCTGTTCAAGCTGGAGGGACAGAAGCTGCTCCGCCACCCGGAGTATGACATGGAGGACCGGCTGCTGCTGGACAAGATCGACTATGAAAACCGCTGCATCACCATCGGCGGCGTTACCTGGCCCCTGGAGGACGTGGACTTCCCCACCGTGGACCCCAAGGACCCCTACGCCCTGACCCCCGAGGAAAACGCCGTGATCGACCAGCTCACCGCCTCCTTCCGCCGCAGCGAAAAGCTGCAAAGGCACATCCGCTTCCTGTACTCCAAGGGCAGCGCCTACAAGGTGTTCAACGGCAACCTGCTGTTCCACGGCTGTATCCCCATGACCGAGGACGGCCAGCTGCTGACCTTCCACCTGGGCGGCAAGCCCCGGAAGGGCAAGGAGTTCTTCGACTATGTGGACACCGCCGCCCGCCAGGCCTATTACAACGAGCCGGGCACCCCCGAACGGCAGGACGGCATGGATTTCCTCTGGTTCCTGTGGGCCGGGCGGAACAGCCCCATCTTTGGCCGGAACCGCATGACCACCTTCGAGCGGCGGCTCATCAAGGACGAGGCCGCCTGGACCGAACCCAAAAACGCCTACTACACCTATTACAACGACCCGGCGGTGTGCGACGCCCTGCTGAAGGAGTTCGGCCTGGAGGGACCACACTGCCACATCATCAACGGCCACATCCCCGTGAAATCCAAAAAGGGCGAGAGTCCCATCAAGGGCGGCGGCAAGCTGCTGGTCATCGACGGCGGCTTCTGCAAAGCCTATCAGCCCACCACGGGCATCGCCGGCTATACCCTGATCTATAACTCCGGCGTGATGCGGATCGTCTCTCACCAGCCCTTCTGCGGTCACAAGCTGGCGGTGGAGCAGGACATGGACATCGCCAGCAGCTCCCAGGTCTTCGAGCGCATGGAGACCCGGGTAAAAATCGCCGAGACCGACATCGGCCGCACCCTGCAAAGCCAAGCCGACGACCTGCGGCGGCTGGTGGAGGCATACCAGTCCGGCGCAGTGCCGGAGGACCATAAGGAGTGAGGAGTTAGGAGGGAGGAGTTAGGAGTTATCTGGCCCTTGGGTCGGTGCCTCTTGTACGAAAGTCACCCTCATCCGTCGCGGCTTCGCCGCGCCACCTTCCCCCTGGAAGGGGGAAGGCTAACCCCTCAGTCAGCTTCGCTGACAGCATCCCTACCCCTTTTGTCGCTGCGCGACATTTCCCCCTGACAGGGGGAATCGGCCCCTTTCAGAGGAGC
>URTG01000211.1 GCA_900550705.1 uncultured Eubacteriales bacterium
GGTCAGTTTGTCTGAGACTATGGATTGAAATTAGCCCTCGTAAGGCACGGAAACGCGGGCCTGCAGCTCCTCCAGAGCGGGGGGGAACTCGTTCTCCAGGGAGTTGATGAGGGCGTCGAAGTCGCTGCCGTCCAGCAGGGAGATGTCCTCGGTCAGGCCGGTGCCGATGAAGCCCAGGGTGTTGCCCAGCGCTTCCATCTCAGCCATGGTCTGCGCGTCGTTGACCCAGTCGCTCTCGTTGACCTTGGTGGCGATCTCGTTGTAGGGCACGGCCACGTTGTTGTAGGCGGTGGTCAGCTCGGCCAGCTGCTCGTCGCTGATCCGGCCCTCGGGAACAGAGGAGTCGGAGCTGGTGCTGCCGTCCTCGGCGGGCTGAGAGGTGCTGGTGGAGACATCGTTCCCGTCGGCGGAGCTGGAGTCGTCAGAGCCGCAGGCGACCAGCGCCAGGGACATCACCAGGGCCATAGCCATAGCAAGAAGTCTTTTCATTGGTAATTCCTCCGTGTACACTTTTTTGGTGCGTTACACCTTACGTCAGTATAGCCCGGCGGTGGAAAGAGGGGGGGAGCAGTGCGCGAAACGGCCTGAATCGGGCGTGAAATGTCATTTTTCCCGAACCCGGTGGGAGCATTGGATGCCATCCCGGAAAAACATGGGGAAGATGGCGGGTTTTCGCTGCTGTCAGCTTGACGAACCTCCAAAACTCAGGTATCATAAATAAGCCGTGCCCCCAAAGCGGAGGCGCGGCGCGTCAGCCCCCGCTTGCCGGGGGAACGGAGAAGAAGGAGAGTCAAGAATGGAACCTAGAGAAAGTTTTTCCTCCCGACTGGGATTTCTGCTGATTTCAGCCGGCTGCGCCATCGGCCTGGGCAACGTGTGGCGCTTTCCCTACATCACGGGTAAATACGGCGGGGCGGCCTTTGTGCTGATCTATCTGCTGTTTCTGGTGATTCTGGGTCTGCCCGTCATGGTGATGGAGCTGGCCGTAGGCCGGGCCAGCCAGAGGAGCATCGCCCAATCCTTTCATGTGCTGGAGCCCAGGGGGACCAAGTGGCATTGGTACGCCTGGGTCGGCATTGCGGGCAACTACCTGCTGATGATGTTTTACACCGTGATCGCCGGCTGGCTGCTGCTGTACTGCGGTAAGATAGCCAAGGGCGACTTTGTGGGGCTGGATGCCGAGGGCGTGGCCGGGGAGTTCGGCGCCCTGATGACCAAGCCAGGCCTGATGACCCTGTTTATGGCGATCGTGGTGGTGATCGGCATGACCGTCTGTCTCCAGGGCCTGCGGAACGGCGTGGAGCGGGTGAACAAGGTGATGATGCTGTGTCTGCTGGCCCTGATGCTGGTGCTGGCCGTCCGGTCCGTCACCCTGCCCGGCGGCGGCGAGGGCCTGAAGTTCTATCTCCAGCCCAACTTCCACAACCTGGCCTACGATGCCGAGGGCAACTGGATCTTGGGTGAGACCATCTTTGCCGCCATGGGTCAGGCCTTCTTTACCCTGTCCCTGGGCATCGGTGCCATCGCCATCTTCGGCAGCTACATCAACAAGGAATACCGCCTGGCCGGCGAGGCCCTGCGGATCGGTATCCTGGACACGGCAGTGGCCTTTGTGTCCGGACTGATCATCTTCCCCGCCTGCTCCGCCTTCGGCGTGTCCCCCGGGGAGGGGCCGTCCCTGATTTTTGTGACCCTGCCCAACATTTTCAACGAAATGGCCTTCGGCCGGCTGTGGGGCGCGCTGTTCTTTGTGTTCCTGTGCTTTGCCGCCCTGTCCACCGTCATTGCGGTGTTCGAGAACATCATTTCCTTCGCCATGGATATGTGGGGCTGGGAGCGGAAAAAGGCCGTGCTGGTGAATCTGGCGGCCATTCTGGTGCTGTCTATGCCCTGCGTGCTGGGCTTCAACCTGTGGTCCGGCGTGCAGCTGATGGGCATGGGCGTGTCCGATTTTGAGGACTTCCTGATCTCCAACAACATCCTGCCCCTGGGCTCTGTGGTCTACCTGCTGTTCTGCGTCTGCAAGAGAGGCTGGGGCTGGGATCACTTCCTGAAGGAGGCCAATACCGGCGACCAGGGCCTGCGCTTCCCCAAGGCCGTGCGCTTCTATGTGAGCTGGGTCCTGCCCGCCGTGGTGCTGTTTATCTTCGTCATGGGCTATTGGAACAAGTTCGCGTAACCTCCAATTTTGCGTGAAAAAACCCTCGTCTGAGTCTGCCGCTCAGACGAGGGTTTCTTTTTTTGGAAAGCAACGATTCCGGGCAGTGCCATCGGGAGAAACCGCAGGTGCGGCCGCCCGCC
>URTG01000212.1 GCA_900550705.1 uncultured Eubacteriales bacterium
CCGAATCCTTTGGCTGGAAGGACTTTTTCGACAGCCTGTTTTTTACTGTCCCCGCGCCCTTGGGCCGGGAATTTGAAGAAAGGGAGGTGGCAGTTATGGCTGCACCTTTTGTAGATACCGCCCGGATCACCGTGCGCTCCGGCAACGGCGGCAACGGCGTGGTCTCCTTCCACCGGGAGAAATATGTGGCCGCCGGCGGCCCGGACGGCGGCGACGGCGGCCGGGGCGGCAATGTGGTGGTGACCATCAACGACCATATGTCCACCCTGATGGACTTCCGCTACAAGCGCAAGTATGTGGCGGGCAACGGCATGGACGGCTCCGGCAAGCGCTGCACCGGCAAAGACGGCGAGGACCTGGTCCTCCGCGTCCCCCGGGGCACCATCCTCCGGGACGCCGAGACCCGGGAGATCATCCACGATATGTCTGACGACAAGCCCTTTGTCCTGTGCCGGGGCGGCCGGGGCGGCTGGGGCAACAAGCACTTCGCCACCCCCACCCGGCAGGTCCCCCGCTTTGCCAAGGCCGGTCTGCCCGGCGAGAGCCGGGATGTGGTGCTGGAGCTGAAGCTGCTGGCCGACGTGGGGCTGGTGGGCTTCCCCAATGTGGGCAAGTCCACCCTGCTCAGCGTGGTCAGCCGGGCCCAGCCCAAAATCGCCAACTACCACTTTACCACCCTGTTCCCCAACCTGGGCGTGGTCTATGTGGAGGAGGGCGTCTCCTTCGTCATGGCCGACATCCCCGGCATCATTGAGGGCGCGGCGGACGGCGCCGGCCTGGGCCACGACTTCCTGCGGCACATCGACCGCTGCCGGCTGCTCATCCATGTGGTGGACGTCTCCGGCTCGGAGGGCCGGGACCCGGTGGCCGACTTCGAGGCCATCAACGCCGAGCTGAAGGAGTACTCCCCCGAGCTGGCCGACCGGAAAATGATCGTGGCGGCCAACAAGGTGGACATCATGGAGGACCCGGAGCTGCTGGAGCGCCTGCGGGCCCACGTTCAGGCCCAGGGGCTGGAGCTGTTCGAGATCTCCACCGCCGCCCACCAGGGCACCCGGGAACTGATCAAGCGGGCCGCCCAGGAGCTGGCCCAGCTGCCCCCCGTGGTGGTCTATGAGCCCACCTATGTGGAGCGCCCCCCGGAGGTGGACACCACCGGCGAGGTGAACATCCAGCGCTTCGACGACACCTGGGTGGTAGACGCCCCCTGGCTCCAGCGCCTCATCGCCAACGTGAACTTCAACGATTACGAGTCCCGCAACTGGTTCGACAAAATGCTCCGCCAGTCCGGCCTGTTCGACAAGCTGGAGAGTATGGGGATCAAGGACGGAGATATCGTCTCCCTGTACGATCTGGAGTTTGAGTATCAGCGGTAATGAAGTTAAAAGCACCTGGGCAGCGCAGCTGCTCAGGTGCTTTTTTGCCTGTGGGAGTGGAAGTTTTCCACTGGCTGTGGCATAATTGGGGAGAAAATACAACTTGCAACCCCAGGTTGCGGAATTGTACGCCTGTGTATGTAGTGTTCCACCCGGAACTGCGGTATGCTCAGGGGGAAAGGAGGAAGGTATGGCTCTATCTGAAAAGCTGTATGCCCTGCGAAAGGAGAGAGGGCTGTCCCAGGAGCAATTGGCGGAGGGACTGAAGGTGTCCCGGCAGGCTATCTCCAAATGGGAGTCCGGCCAGTCCCTGCCGGAGAGCGACAAGCTCCTGGCCCTGAGTGAGTACTTCGGAGTCTCTCTGGACTACCTGCTGAAAGAGGACCGGGAGGAGAAGGGAACGCAGGCACCCGCCCCGGAGACCGCCGGGGGAAAGAGGGGGCTGCTGGGTCTGGCGATCTGTATCGGCGGCATCCTGTGCCTGATTTTGTGGGGACTGCTGTCCATCCTGCTCCCCTCGTCCGCCCAGCAGCTGGGGCAGTCGTCCATGCTCCGCATTGACGGAAACGGAATGTTCCTGATCGCCTGCGTCGCCGCTGTCGTCGTCGGTGCAGTGCTGATTTTGAAGGACAAAGGAAAAAAGTAAAAAGGAGGTATCCCCGTGAAAAAGCTGTCTTACCTGTTTGGAGCTCTGGCCGTCCTGTTGTCCCAGGTAATGTGCGCTGTGGTGGCCTATGGATACTGCGATATGCTGTGGGGCATCCAATATGCCTGTTACAGCGCCCCGGCCAGCGTGGCCTTTCTGCTGGCCATCCCCTACGCCGTGGGTATCGCCGCCTGTGTGATCTTAGCGGCGGTGTTTTACCGGAAAGCGAAGAGATGAACGTAAC
>URTG01000213.1 GCA_900550705.1 uncultured Eubacteriales bacterium
AAAACGCAAAAAACTGTCCCCCTGGCCGTCAGGCTATGGCCGGGGGGACAGTTAGCGTCAATCCACTATCCGCTTGGAGTGTCTTTGCGATGGGGATGTCTCGTTGTGTTATCATGGTTGCAGCAGAACAAGGCTCCTCATGCCATAGGCATAGTCTCCAAGCATTCCCGGTCTTCGCTTTGTGCAGAACTCCAAACCTGAGATTTCGAATGAAAATGCGGCGATTTTCATTGTCAACCTCGCCGAAGTGTATTATACTGAGAAAGCTGTCAGGTGTAAAATATATATTTAATATCTATACCATATTTTTTGGGTATATCAAAGAAGGCAGGGAGGGGTCCCCTTGGCGGTCAGCTACGATTACTACCGTATTTTCTACCATGTGGTCCGGTGCCGCAGCTTCACCCGGGCGGCGGAGGTTCTGAACAACAACCAGCCCAACATCACCCGCTGCATGAACAATCTGGAGCAGGAGCTGGGCTGTAAGCTGTTCACCCGCTCCAACCGGGGCGTGGCGCTGACGCCGGAGGGCGAACGGCTCTACCGCCGGGTCTCCGTGGCCTATGAGCAGCTCCGGCTGGCGGAGGATGAGATTCGCCGGGATTGCAGTCTGGACACCGGCGTCATCTCCATCGCCGTCAGTGAGACGGCCCTGCATCTGCTCCTGCTGGACAAGCTGTCCGTCTTTCACGCCAGCTATCCCGGCGTCAGACTGCGAATCGCCAACGACTCCACGCCCCAGGCCATTGAAGCCCTGAAGCGGGGGCAGGTGGACTGCGCCGTGGTCACCACTCCGGCACCTCAGGCCGCCGTCTTACAGCAGACACCATTGCTCTCCTTCCACGGGGTGCTGCTGTGCGGAAACCGCTATCCGGAGCTCACCCGGGAGCCTATGCACCTGTCGGAGCTGTCGGTGTACTCCTTCATCTGCCTGGGGGAGGGCACCAGCACCTATGAATTTTACCAGCAGCTGTTCGCCCAGAACGGTCTGCCCTTCCGGGTGGACCTGGAGGCCTCCACCATGGACCAGGTATTGCCCATGATCAGCCACAACCTGGGCATCGGCTTCTACCCCGAGCCTATGGCCGCCGACGCCCTGGCCCGGGGCGAGGTGCAGAAGATCTCCCTCATCGAGGAAATTCCCCAGCGGCACCTCTGCCTCATTGAGGACGCCGCCCGCCCCCAGAGCGTGGCCCTCCGGACCCTGCGGAAGCACCTGTGCGCCCCCGCTGCCGCATCTGACATATCATTTTCGTATTAACAGAATCTCAACATGGTTCTTCCCTTCTTCGCGCTTCCTATATATGATAATTTGCGGGAAAACACCGCCCATCTTCCTTAGTTTATGTACCATGGAGTTGATCGTCTTATGTCTATCGTTTCTCACCGCCGCCCCCGGGGGCAGATGTCCGAGGCATTTCTCACCGCCGCCTTTCTCTCCCTCTCCGGCGGCCTGCAGGATGCCTATACCTACATCGCCCGGGGGGAGGTCTTTGCCAACGCCCAGACGGGCAACATCGTCCTGCTGAGCCAGAACCTGTTCGCCGGGGCGTGGGGCCGGGCGCTGCACTATCTGGTGCCCCTGACCTTCTTCGCCCTGGGGATCGCCGCCGCCGAGCTGGTGCGCTTTCAGTATCAGAAGGCCACCCGCATCCACTGGCGGCAGCTGGTGCTGCTGGCGGAGATCGTTCTTCTGTTCGCCGTGGGTCTCATGCCGGGCTGGCTGGACCTGCTGGCCAACGCGGTGGTGTCCTTCTCCTGCGCCATGCAGGTCCAGGCCTTCCGGAAGGTGGACGGCTACGCCTTCGCCAGCACCATGTGCATCGGCAACCTGCGGAGCGGGATGGACTCTCTGTGCGCCTACCTCCGCACCCGGAACCGGGACCCCCTGCGGAAGGCTGTCCACTACTTCGCCATCATCCTTCTGTTCGCTCTGGGCGCGGGCCTGGGCGGGCTGGCCATCCCCCATCTGGGCAGCCGGACCATCTGGCTGTCCTGCGCCCTACTGTCGGTGGGGCTGCTGCTGATGTTCATTAAGGAGGAGACCGAGGAGCACCCGGAGGTCCGCCAGGCGGAGGAAATTCTGGAGCGGGACCTGAAGCAGGAGGCCGACGACCTGCTGAGCCGCCTGGAGCACAAATAACTGTATTTTGTCAAAAAAGCCCGCGTTCGACTCACGCTCGAACGCGGGCTGCTTGTATTGTTTCAGGCTGTCGAAAAAGTCCTTCCAGCCAAAGGATTCGGAAGGAGGGATAGTTGGAAAGG
>URTG01000214.1 GCA_900550705.1 uncultured Eubacteriales bacterium
TCCCCTGTTGATTTTCCGCAAAAAATTCTTGACAAATCCCCGGTTTCCGCCTAAAATACTCCTCACATAAACGCGATGAAGGGAATAAAGACGCAGCCTGTCTTTTTCAGAGAGCCGGTGGACGGTGCAAACCGGCAAAGCGGCTGCGTGGATAACTGGTCCCTGAGCAGTCCGCCTGAATCGGGTCTCCCATAGGGCGGAACGTCTGGCCCCGTTACCGGCCGCAGCCTTGTTAGAGGCTTACGAGGGCCGTCCGGGCGACCGGCGGCTGAACCAGGGTGGTACCGCGTGAGATTCACGCCCCTGACTTTGACGAGTCAGGGGCGTTTTTTTATTTCCCCGGCTCCAATATTTGTTCGCCCGCCCCTGCGGCGGAGCTATTTTGAGGAGGATCATCCATGCGTCCCGGATACAAAAAGTACATTCCCTTCCAGCCCCAGAAGATCGAAAACCGCACCTGGCCCGACAAGGTGGTCACCAAGGCCCCCACCTGGTGCTCCGTGGACCTGCGGGACGGCAACCAGGCCCTGGTGGACCCCATGAATCTTCAGGAGAAGCTGGAGTATTTCCACACCCTCATCGACATCGGCGTGAAGGAGATCGAGATCGGCTTCCCCTCCGCCAGCGAGACGGAGTATGAAATCTGCCGCGAGCTCATCGAGGGGGGGCACATCCCCGACGACGTGACCATTCAGGTCCTGGTCCAGGCCCGGGAGCACCTCATCAAAAAGACCTTCGAGGCCATTCGCGGGGCCAAGAACGTGATCCTGCACTTCTACAACTCCACCTCCACCCTTCAGCGCAAGGTGGTCTTTCACATGGACACCGACGGCATCACCAAAATCGCCACCGACGCCGCCGACCTCATCTACGAAATGAGCCAGCCCCTCATCCAGGCGGGCATGAATCTCCGCTTTGAGTACTCCCCCGAGTCCTTCATGGGCACCGAAATGGACTACGCGGCGGAAATCTGCCAGGCCGTGCTGGAGCACCTCCACGCCACCCCGGAGCGGAAGGTCATTCTGAACCTGCCCACCACCGTGGAGAACTGTATGCCCAACCAGTTTGCCGATATGCTGGAGTACTTCTGCCGGGTCCTCCCCGGCCGGGACAGCGCCATTATCTCCCTGCATCCCCACAACGACCGGGGCACCGGCGTGGCCACCACCGAGATGGGCCTGCTGGCCGGGGCAGACCGGGTGGAGGCCACCCTGTTCGGCAACGGCGAGCGCACCGGCAACGTGGACATGGTCACCCTGGCCATGAATCTGTGGACCCAGGGCATCGACCCCGAGCTGGACTTCCACAACATCAATAAGGTGAAGGAGATGTTCGAGCGCTGCACCAAGATGCCCGTGGGCGACCGCCAGCCCTACGCCGGCAAGCTGGTGTTCACCGCCTTCTCCGGCAGCCACCAGGACGCCATCAACAAGGGCACCCAGTATATGAAGGAGTCCGACTCCGACTTCTGGGAGATCCCCTATCTGCCCATCGACCCCGCCGACGTGGGCCGGGAGTACGAGCCTATCATCCGCATCAACTCCCAGTCCGGCAAGGGCGGCGCGGCCTATATCATGGACCACAGCTTCGGCTTTGAGCTGCCCAAGGCCATGCACCCCGAGTTCGGCGCCATGGTCCAGCACGAGACCGACGCCGTGGGCACCGAGATCACCCCCCAGCGCATCAACGAGCTGTTCCACCAGGAGTATATCAACATCGACGGCCCCTACAAGCTCCTGCGCCACGCCTTCCACGAGACGGTGGACGACCAGGGCCACTCCCATGTGGCCTTCTCCGGCACCATCCAGCACACCGACACGGTGTTCGATGTCTCCGGCGAGGGCAACGGCCCCATCGACGCCTTCTTCAACGCCATCAAGGGGGAGAAGATGGCCCGCTTCTCCTTCCTGGACTACTTCTCCCACGCCATCACCAACGGCTCCGACTCCCAGGGCGTGGCCTATATCCTGCTCCAGGACCAGCGGGACGGCAGGAAGTATTGGGGCGTCGGCCTGTCCCACAACATCAACCTGGCCCCCCTCCGCGCCATCCTGGCCGCCATCAACCGCGCCAAGCAGCACCACAATATTCAGATGTGATTGGGTTTTCAAAGGACTGTCCCGCACAGGACGGACCCTTAGAGAAGAAATGCTGTGATGCTTCATGCTCGCAGCTTCAACAGATACTTTTCTGTGC
>URTG01000215.1 GCA_900550705.1 uncultured Eubacteriales bacterium
AAGGCAATCGTGAATGGTACTCCTACCCACGTGTACGTCTGCACCAGATGCCTCCGTTCCGGTAAGGTCACCCGCGCTGTGTAATGGAATATGGCAAATAAAAAGTCCCACGTCGTTGACGTGGGACTTTTTATCAGCCCCGCAGAGGGGGGAGAGGAACGGAAGTGCTGATGAAGGAGGAGAAGGTAGTGGAGCGATCCAGTCACTCCGGTCCCCAACGGGGCGTGACCAAAGCCCTGGGGACCCTTTTTGCGGCCTTTGCCATGCTGACCGCCCTGCTTCTGACGGTTGGCTGCACCCAGGACGGCG
Source organism: uncultured Eubacteriales bacterium (assembly GCA_900550705.1). Taxonomy (GTDB): domain Bacteria; phylum Bacillota; class Clostridia; order Oscillospirales; family Oscillospiraceae; genus Lawsonibacter. Next base: position 310 of record URTG01000215.1, read on the forward strand.
GCGACCTCTCCGACGCGGCCCAGCCCGCCGCCTCCGTGGAGACGGCGGAGACAGCGGAGACGAGGGAGACAGGGGAGACGGAGGACGAGGGGGAGGACTCCTCCCAGACCCCCCGCTCCCCCCAGAGCGGCGGCGAGGACGGCCCGGAGGACACCCTGGACCTGCGCCTGTCCCAGGCGGTGTACACCCTGTCGGTAGGGGACAGCGCGGAGCTGGGGACCCAGAGCTTCGGCTCGGCGGCCCAGCAGGAGAGCACCGTCTATACATACTCAAGCTCAGACCCCGCGGTGGTCCAGGTGGACCAGGACGGGCAGATCACCGCCCTGTCTCCGGGCACGGTGGTGGTCACCGTCACCGGTCAGGGGGAGGGCGTGACGGCTGTGGCCTCCGCCCAGATCACCGTGCCCAGCGCGGCGTCCCCCGGCATCTACTTCACCCAGCAGACCGAGGTGCTCACCCCGGGCCGCTCCGCCCCGGTGGGGCTGCTGAATGAGCAGGCCCAGCCCGCCAACAGCGGCATCGTCTGGACCAACGAGAACCCGGAGCTGTTCTCCTTCGACTCCGCCGCCATGCAGGTGACGGCGGGGGAGCAGACCGGCGTGGGCTATCTCACCGCCCAGCGGGACGACCGCACCGACCGCATGGAGGTCCGCATCGTCCCCGCCGACCAGCAGATCGCCCTGTCCTGCGTGTCCATCACCATGGCGGCGGACAGCCGGAGCAACACCCAGCTCTATGTCTTCGACGGCACCGCCTTCTTCGGCCAGGACTACGCCGTCACCTGGTCCGTGGACGACGAGAGCGTCCTGTCCCTGGAGGAGGAAAGCGCCAGCGGCGTCACCTTCCGCGCCAAGCAGCTGGGCCGCGCCCTCATCACCTGCCAGGTCTCTCTGCCCGACGGGACCACCGGCGAGGCGTACTGCACGGTGCTGGTGCTGTTTGACCACTAAAAGAAAACGCCCGAGTTTTCCGATTCGAGGGAAAACCGGGCGTTTTTTCGGCGAAAATAGCTTTTCTTTTCCCTGTTTCCATGGTATAGTGAACATGAAAAGAGGCGAGAAGGATGATTTACACCATCGAGCAGCTGCAAGCTCTGATTCGGCCCATTGCGGAGGAATACCATCTGCCCGCAGTCTATCTGTTCGGCTCCTATGCCCGGGGCACGGCGACGGAGGACAGTGATGTGGACCTGATCGTGGACACCACGGGAACCGGGCTGACCAGTTTAATGACCCTGGGCGGATTGTATTGCGCCCTGGAGGCCGCGCTGCACAAGCCGGTGGACCTTATCACCGTCAGCGCCTTGCAGCAGTCGGTGCAGATGCCCAGTGAACAGGACTTTCGCGAGACGGTGATGAAAGAGAGGGTGAAGCTGTATGCTGCCGCCTGATTTGCAGCGAATCAAACATATCCGGGACTATTGCAATGAAGTGGAAAAAACCATTGCCCGGTACGGAAACTCGTTCGCGGCCTTTGACCGGGACCCGGACTACCAGCGTTCCGTCTCCTTCTGTATTCTGCAAATTGGAGAACTGGGCGGCAATCTGTCTCAAGAGTATCGACAGGCGACCGCCGGACGAGTCCAGTGGGGGCCGATGAAGGGGATGAGAAACCTGGTCGCCCACAGCTACGGCAGTATGAGCCGAGAAATCATCTGGGAGACCGCCGTGACCGACCTCCCCGCCCTGAAGCAGTTTTGCGAGGAGCAGCTGGCACAAGTAAGTGAATCAAGTATCCTACCGGGTGACGGATGATCAAAGGAAAGGCAGAACCCACAACCCGTAGGGGACGCTGTCCTCAGCGTCCCGCGATACCCGGCGTACTAACGAAACGGGCCGCTGGGGACAGCGGCCCCTACACCCCCAGCCTT
>URTG01000216.1 GCA_900550705.1 uncultured Eubacteriales bacterium
CCCGCAGGCCAAAGCCTGCGGGGGATGACAGAAGCTTGAGACGGGACTTAGCCCAGGACGACCAGCAGATCGTCGGTGTTGACGGTAGAGCCAACGGTGGCGGAGATGGACTTCACGGTGCCGTCCGCGGGAGCGGCGACCTCGATCTCCATCTTCATGGCCTCCAGAACGACCAGCACGTCGCCGGCCTTCACGGCCTGACCCACCTTGCACTCGACCTTGAAGACATTGCCGGGCATGGGACTCTTCACGGCAGTCTCACCGGCGGCCACAGAGGCGGCAGGGGCCGCAGCGGGGGCGGGAGCCGCCTTGGGCGCGGGAGCGGCGGCGGGAGCAGCCGCCACAGGAGCGGCAGGCGCGGCCACAGGGGCGGCGGGAGACGCGGCTACGGGCGCAGCAGCGGGGGCGTCCGCCTTCTCCACGGTGATCTGATAGGGCTTGCCGTCGATGGTGATGGTAAACTCACCGGTGCAGTCGCCGTTGCCGCCCATATCCAGGTAGGGGGGCTGATAAGTAGCCGCGAAGGGCTGGATGGGACGGGAGGTGTACCCGGCGCTGGTGCTGGCGGGGGTGTGGGTGTAGTAGACGTGACCCTGCCAGGCGGGCATGGGGGGCAGGTCAGAGGCCTTCTTGACTGCGGGAGCCTCGGCCTTCTTGGCGGTCTCCTTCTTGGGGAAGCCGGCGGCGCGGTCCTTGAAGAACGCGGTAGCCACCTGGGGGAAGGCGATGTAGGACAGAACATCCTCGTCAGACTTGGCGGTGTCGCCCAGCTCCTTCTTGGTCTTCTCGAACTCGGGCTCCAGGGTGTCGGCAAAGCGGCCCTTCACCACGGGGGTGTTGCCCAGGATCTTCTTCTGGATCTTGGCGTCGATGGGGGCGGGAGTACGGCCGTACTCGCCGCGGCAATAGGCCTTGATCTCCTTGCCCACGACCTTGTAGCGCTCGCCGGCCAGAACGTTCTGAACGGCCTGAGAGCCGACCATCTGGCTGGTGGGGGTGACCAGAGGAGGATAGCCCATGTCGGCGCGGACCTTGGGGGTCTCGGCCAGGGCCTCGTCCAGCTTGTCGATGGCGTTCATCATCTTCAGCTGAGAGATCAGGTTAGACAGCATACCGCCGGGAATCTGATAGTTCAGGCACTGGGTATCGGTCGCCATGGAGATGGGGTCCAGGGTGCCGTCCTTCAGGAAGTCGGCGCGGACACCCTTGAAGAAGTCGGCCATCTTGATGAGGGCCTTGTCGTCCAGGTCCACCTGGTAGCCCATCTGGCGCAGGGCGTAGGCCAGGGTCTCGGTGGCGGGCTGAGAGGTGCCGCCGGACATGGGAGAGATGGCGGTGTCGATCACGTCGGCACCGGCCTCCACGGCCTTCAGATCGGTCATAAAGGCCAGACCGGTGGTGCAGTGGGTGTGAATGACCAGGGGCAGCTCGGGCACGGCGTCCTTGATGGCGGACACCAGGTCATAGGCGTCCTTGGGGCCCATGATGCCGGCCATATCCTTGATGCAGATGGAGGCGACGCCCATGCTCTTCAGGTCCTTGACCATCTGGACGTTCTTCTTCAGGGTGTGAACGGGGCTGGTGGTGAAGCAGATGGTGCCGGAAGCGTGGGCGCCCTGCTTCACGGTCTCGTCAATGGCGACCTCCAGGTTGCGGACGTCGTTCAGCGCGTCGAAAATGCGGATGATGTCGATGCCGTTCTTGACGGAGCACTCCACAAACTTGCGGACCACGTCGTCGGGATAGTGTTTGTAGCCCAGGACGTTCTGGCCGCGGAGCAGCATCTGGAGCTTGGTGTTGGGCATCTTGGCGCGGATCTTCCGCAGCCGCTCCCAGGGGTCCTCCTGCAGGTAGCGCAGACAGACGTCGAACGTAGCGCCGCCCCAAACCTCCGCAGAATAGAAGCCGGCCTTGTCCATGGTCTCCAGGATGGGCTCGAACTTGCTGTACGGCAGCCGGGTGGCGATCAGCGACTGGTTGGCGTCACGCAGTACGGTCTCCGTAAAATTGACTTTTCTCATTTCATTCGACCTCCGTAATTGCTCCGCAGAGCATATTTCACAGTCAAAGGGTGCATACT
>URTG01000217.1 GCA_900550705.1 uncultured Eubacteriales bacterium
GGAGATAAGCGGGATCGAACCGCTGACCTCTTGAATGCCATTCAAGCGCTCTCCCAGCTGAGCTATACCCCCATATTGGTTCGTCGGAGAAGAAGTTGTTTCGTTCAGCGACAGGTGATATAATACCAGATAGAATTCCGTTTGTCAACGCTTTTTGCAAAATTTCTCAAATTTTTTTCGCTGGGATTTTGGGCACAGAGACGCCGGGGGCCGGCGTCAAGCCTCCGGCGTTCCGAACCGTCTCACCAGCTCCCTCCGGCAGCGGGGGCAGATGTTCCGGCCGCGGAACTCCGTGGTATTCTGGGTCTCGCCGCAGAAGACGCAGGTGCGCTGCTTTTTCCGGAGCACAATGGCAGAACCCTCGGTGTGGATCTCCAGGGTGTCGTGCTCCGAGATGTCCAGGGCGCGGCGCAGGTCGATGGGCAGAACGATGCGGCCCAGCTCGTCCACTTTTCGCTCGACGATGGGAAAGCTCATAGGAATATCCTCCTTTATTCTCCGGTTTCAGAATGTGGTTCGCTGCACTCTTATTTTACAAAAACAGGAAAAAGAAGTCAATCCCTGTTTTACAGAATAAATCGGTAACATTCTGTAAAATAATGTCGAATCGCGGAAAAACACGCGATAAAAGTGGTAAGATGTTTAAGACATACTTTTTTCCGCCCCGGCGTATCCTGCCAGAGAGAGGCCGATGGAAGGGAGCGGATGGCATGACGATGACGGTGCTGTGGACGGGGATGGTCGCCCTGTCGGTGCTGTGTGGGCTGGCCACGGGCCGGGGGGCGGAGGTCGCCTCGGCGGTGATGGAGGGGGCGGCCTCGGCGGTGGAGCTGAGCCTGTCTCTGGCGGGAATGCTGTGTCTGTGGTCCGGAGTGATGGAGGTGCTGCGGCAATCAGGGGCGTCCCGGGGGCTGTCCCGGCTGCTGCAGCCCCTGCTGCGGCCCCTGTTCCCCGGCGCGGCGGCGGACGGCGCGGCTATGGACTGCATCGCCGCCAACGTGTCCGCCAATCTGCTGGGACTGGGCAGCGCCGCCACCCCCCTGGGGTTACAGGCCGCCCGGCGGCTGGCCCGGGGGCAGGACGCCGCCGGGGACGACCTGTGTATGCTGGTGGTGTGCAACACCGCCTCCATCCAGCTGATCCCCACCACCGTGGCCGCGGTGCGGAGCGCTGCGGGCAGCGCCGCCCCCTTCGACATCCTGCCCGCCGTGTGGCTGGCCTCCGCCCTGTCGGTGGGGGCGGGGATTTTTGCCTGCAAGCTGCTGGGGCGGCTGTGGAGGGACCGCTGAATGGCGGCGCTGGCGGGGATGCTGGTCCCCCTGGTCCTCTGCGCCGCCGCCCTGTGGGGGACGGCCCGGCGGGTGGACGTATACGCCGCCCTGCTCAAGGGGGCGCAGGAGGGCCTGGAGACGGTGCTTCGCATCCTCCCCGCCCTCATTGCCCTGCTGACGGCGGCGGCCATGCTGCGGGCCTCCGGGGCCCTGGAGCTGGCCGCCCGGGCCCTGGGTCCCCTCCTGTCCGCCCTGGGACTGCCCGCTGAGCTGCTGCCCCTGATGCTGGTCCGCCCCATCAGCGGCTCCGCCGCCCTGGGGGTGGGCGCGGACCTGATGGCCGCCTACGGCCCCGACTCCACCCTGGGCCGCACCGCCGCCGTCATGCTGGGGTCCACTGAGACCACCTTCTACACCATCGCCGTCTACTTCGGCTCCCTGGGCATCACCAAAACCCGCTACGCCGTCCCCGCCGCCCTGTGCGCCGACCTTGTAGGCTTCTGGGCGGCGGCGTGGGCGGTGCGGGTAGTGATGAGTTAGGAGGGAGGAGTTAGGAGTTAGGGAATCCTTTGGCGGGTGCTTCTTGTTCGGGGGCGGCCGCCCCTACAAGAGACCAGGTAACCTTGCGTAGGGGCCGATGTCCTCATCGGCCCGTAACTGCGTTAAAATGTTGTTGATTTCAAGGAAAGGGGACCCTGACGGTCCCCTTTCCAACTATCCCTCCCTCCGAACCCTTTGGTC